>JBQGEI010000223.1:0-2730 GCA_052039535.1 Pseudoxanthomonas sp. | reverse complement strand
TGCGCGCCAACGTCCACCTGCTGACCCTGACCGCCACGCCGATCCCGCGCACGCTCAACATGGCCATGGCCGGGCTGCGCGACCTGAGCATCATCGCCACCCCGCCGCCCAACCGGCTGGCGGTGCAGACCTTCATCACCCCCTGGGACCCGGCGCTGCTGCGCGAGGCCTTCCAGCGCGAGCTGTCGCGCGGCGGCCAGCTGTACTTCCTGCACAACGACGTGGAAAGCATGGGCCGGATGCAGCGCGAGCTTTCCGAGCTGGTGCCCGAGGCGCGCATCGGCGTGGCCCACGGGCAGATGCCGGAGCGCGAGCTGGAGAAGGTGATGCTGGATTTCCAGAAGCAGCGTTTCAACGTGCTGCTGGCCTCGACCATCATCGAGTCGGGCATCGACATCCCCAACGCCAACACGATCATCATCAACCGCGCCGACAAGTTCGGCCTGGCCCAGCTGCACCAGCTGCGCGGGCGGGTCGGCCGTTCGCACCACCGCGCCTACGCCTACCTGGTGGTGCCGCCGGACCGCCGCGCCATGACCCCGGACGCGGAGAAGCGCCTGGAGGCGATCGCCTCGATGGACGAGCTGGGCGCCGGCTTCACCCTGGCCACCCACGACCTGGAGATCCGCGGCGCCGGCGAACTGCTGGGCGAGGACCAGAGCGGGCAGATGGCCGAGGTCGGGTTCAGCCTGTACACCGAGCTGCTGGAGCGCGCCGTGCGCAGCATCCGCCTGGGCAAGCTGCCGGACCTGGACGCCGGCGAGGAGATCCGCGGCGCGGAGGTGGTGCTCAACTTGCCGGCGCTGATCCCCGAGGACTACCTGCCGGACGTGCACACCCGCCTGACCCTGTACAAGCGCATCTCCAGTGCGCGCGACAGCGAGGCGCTGCGCGAGCTGCAGGTGGAGATGATCGACCGCTTCGGCCTGCTGCCGGACCCCGTCAAGCACCTGTTCGCGATCGCCGAGCTGAAGCTGCAGTGCGACGCGCTGGGCATCCGCAAACTGGAGCTGGGCGAGAACGGCGGCCGCCTGGTGTTCGAGGCCAAGCCGAAGGTGGATCCGATGTCGGTGATCCGCATGATCCAGCAGCAGCCCAAGCTGTATTCGATGGACGGCCCGGACAAGCTCAAGGTGCGCCTGCCACTGCCGGAGGCGGCCGACCGCTTCAATGCCGCGCGCGGGCTGCTGGCCGCGCTGGCCCCGGGCTGAGCCCCGCGGCCGACGGCTACAGCTGCGATTCCACCGGCAGCCAGCCGATCACCCGCGCGGCGGCGCGCTGCCATGCGCCTGCCTCCGGTTCACGCTCCCAGGTGACCGGGGGCTGCGCCGCGTCGTCGTGCCAGCGCAGCGCACCGTCTTCCAGTGCCAGCCGGTAGCTGGTGCTGGCCGAGGTCTTGGTGGCGTACAACGCCTCCAGCTCGGCTGCCGCACCGGGGTGCTCGAACAGCAGGCCCATCTCGGTATTGAGGTTCATCGAGCGCGGATCGAGGTTGAACGAGCCGATGAAGCCGTGGCGTCCGTCGGCGACGTACGCCTTGGTGTGCAGGCTGGCACCGCTGGAGCCGAACAGGCTCGCCCCCACCGCCCCGTGCGGCTTGAGTTCGTACAGCTCCACCCCGGCGCGCAACAGCGGTGCGCGGTAGCCGGCATAGCCACCGTGCACGGCGAGCACGTCGTTGGCGGCCAGCGAGTTGGTGAGGATGCCCACCTCCACCCCACGCCTGCGCATGCCTTCGAACCACGCGACCCCGGCCTCGCCTGGGACGAAATACGGCGAGATCACCTTCAGCTCGCGGCGCGAGGCATCCATGCGCGACACGAGCAGCGGCGTCATCCAGTCCGGTTCGGGCGTGGCGCCCTCGGCCTTCTCAGGCGGATCCGAGGCCAGGGTGGCGCGATCGGTCCAGTAGGCGCGGCGCTTGCCCTGCAACAGCTCGCGGACCTGTTCCGAACTGCCCAGCCGCTCCAGGTACGGCCCGGCGCGGGTGGAAAGCAGGCCGGCATCCAGGCTTTCGCGGACGCGCTCCAGGGCGCCGGCCTCCGCCTGCGCCAGCGCCTCCAGCGGGATTGCGCTGGCACTGTTCCAGTAGGCGTCGAACACCGCCTCGGCCTCGCTGGCGGCCTGGCCGACGATGACCACGTCGGTGTCCATGAAATTGACGTCGGCAGCCGCGTCGAAATATTCGTCGCCGACGTTGCGTCCCCCGACCACCGCCACCCGCCCGTCGGCCAGCCAGATCTTGTTGTGCATGCGGCGGTTGAGGCTGAAGAAGCGCAGCAGCAGCTCGATGCCGCGCATCACCGTGCCCTCGCGCGCACGGGTCGGGTTGAACAGGCGCACCTCCACCCGCGGGTGGCTGTCCAGCGCGGCCAGCACCGAGTGGCTGCCGTGCACGTTCATGTCGTCCAGCAGCAGGCGCACCCGCACGCCGCGGTCGGCCGCGCGCAGCACTTCGTGGTGCAGCATGTTGCCGGTGAAGTCGTCGTGCCAGATGTAGTACTGCAGGTCCAGGCTGCGGCCGGCCGAGCGCGCGGTCATCGCGCGCACCGCGAAGGCATCCAGGTTGTCGCCCAGGATCACCATGCCGGTCTGCCCCGGGCGCGCGGCCGTCAGCGGGGCGACGGCGCGGTCGATCGGCGTGGCCGCCGGTGCCAGCGGCAGGGCTTCCACCACCGGGCCACGCGCACGCTCGGCGAAGCGGCCATAGGCGTACAGCGAAAGCACCGA
>JBQGEI010000222.1:0-1547 GCA_052039535.1 Pseudoxanthomonas sp. | reverse complement strand
AACAGCAGCGGGATCAGCACCGCGATCAGCGAGACCGTCAGCGAAATGATGGTGAAGCCGATCTGCGTCGCGCCGCGGATCGCCGCCTGCAGCGGCGGCAAGCCTTTTTCCAGGTAGCGCGCGATGTTCTCGATCATCACGATCGCGTCCGGATTCGTGGTCGACGTCGCCATCGTCATGCTCGAGAACATCGCCCGGCACCGCGCGCCGGGCGCCTCGCCGATGGACGCGGCGCTGCGCGGCGCGCGCGAGATCGGCTTCACGCTGGTGTCGTTGACGGTCTCGCTGATCGCGGTGCTGATCCCGCTGCTGTTCATGGCCGATGTCGTCGGCCGGCTGTTCCACGAGTTCGCGATCACCCTGGCGGTGGCCATCGGCATCTCGCTGGTGGTGTCGCTGACCCTCACCCCGATGCTGTGCGCGCGCTTCCTCAAGGCCGGCCACGGCCACGGCGCGGACGCAGCCGACGGCGCGCAGGGCGACGTGTTCGACCGCGTGGTGGCATGGTATGACCGCGGCCTGCACTGGGTGCTGGCGCGGCAGCCGCTGATGCTCGGCGCCACCGTCGCCACCCTGGCACTGACCGCGATCCTGTACCTGATGGTGCCCAAGGGCTTCTTCCCGGTACAGGACGCCGGCCTGATCCAGGGCATCAGCGAGGCACCGCAGTCGGTGTCCTTCGAGGCGATGGCGCGCCGCCAGCAGGCCCTGGCCGAGGCGATCCTGGAAGACCCGGACGTGGCCACGCTGTCCTCGTTCATCGGCGTGGACGGCAGCAACGCCACGCTCAACAGCGGCCGGTTCCTGGTCGAGCTCAAGCCGCACGCCGAACGCGGCGCCGGCGCGCAGGAGATCATCGACCGGCTGCGGCGCCGCGCGGCGCAGGTGCCGGGCATCCAGCTCTACCTGCAGCCGGTGCCGGAGCTGAGCATCGAGGACCGGGTCAGCCGCACCCAGTACCAGTTCGCGCTGACCACCCCGGACGTGGCCGAGCTGTCGCGCTGGACCGCGACCCTGCTGCAGGAACTGCGCCGGCAGCCGGCGCTGGCGGATGTGGCCAGCGACCTCCAGGACCGCGGGCTGCAGGCCTGGCTGGACATCGACCGCGATGCCGCCGCGCGCCTGGGCATCCCGGTGTCGGCCATCGCCGACGCGCTGTACGACGCCTTCGGCCAGCGCCAGGTCTCGACCATCTTCACCCACGCCAACCAGTACCGCGTGGTGCTGGAGGCCGATCCGCGCTTCCAGCTCGGGCCGGAAGCCATCGGCCGCATCCACGTGACCACCGCCGATGGCCGGCAGACGCCGCTGGCCGGCCTGGCGAAGGTGGAGACCCGGCCGACCGCACTGCAGGTAAGCCACCTGGGCCAGTTCCCGGCGGTGACCTTCTCCTTCAACCTCGCCCCTGGCGCGTCGCTGGGCGAAGCGGTGGCGGCCATCGAGCAGGCGCGCGCGGAGATCGGCATGCCCGCCAGCGTGGAACTGCGCCTCCAGGGGGCGGCCCAGGCATTCCGCAACTCGCTGTCCAGCACCCTGTGGCTGATCCT
>JBQGEI010000221.1:0-13565 GCA_052039535.1 Pseudoxanthomonas sp. | reverse complement strand
TGGCCAGCGCGCTGGCGTGGGCCGGCGCCGGCGCCATCACCGGCGTGCTGGCCACGCTGGCCTGGTTGGCATGGCGGCGCAGCGCGCGCCCGGCGCCCGATCCGCTGCCCGATGCCACCGCGCTGCTGGAGGCCCTGCCCTGCGCCGCCTTCATCAAGGACGGCGATGGCCGCTACCTGGCGGTCAACCGCGCCTTCGAACTGCACTACGGCTGCCAGCGGCGGGAGGTGATCGGGCGGACCCTCGCCGATGCCCGCAGCGTGCACGGCGCCGATACCGAAGCCCTGCTGCAGGCGGAAAACCACTTCCACCAGACCGGCGAACCGGTGGCCTGCGAGATCGGGCACAACGCCTGCGATGCCACCCGCACGCTGCGCCTGCGCCTGCACCCGGTGCCCGGTAGCGGAGACATGCGCGCGGTGCTGGGAACCATGGCCGACGTGACCGAGCTGCACCAGGCGCGCCGCGCGACCGAGGCGGCCACGCACACCGCCGGCACGTTCCTGTCGCTGATGAGCCACGAGATCCGCACGCCCATCGCCGGTGCGCTGGGCCTGGTCGAGCTGCTGGGGCATACGCCCCTGGACCCGGAGCAGGTGCACATGCTCGGGATGCTGGAGGAATCGGTCGAAGGGTTGCTGGAGATACTCGGCGACATCCTCGACTTCTCGCGCCTGCAGGCCGGCGAGCTGCAACTGGACAGCGAGGTGTTCGACCTGCGCGCGCTGGTGGACGAGGTGGTCGACGCGGCGGCTGGGCCGGCGCGCGAGAACGGCCTGCAGCTGTTCGCCTGCCTGGACCATCAGCTGGCGGCGGGCTACCGCGGCGACGCGGCGCGCCTGCGGCAGATCCTGTCGCACCTGCTGGCCTGCGCGCTGCGCGCCTCCGGCGCCGGCCACGTGGAAGTACGCGCCGAGGTCACCGGCGGCGGCGAGGGCCGCCAGGCCCTGCGCCTGTCGGTAGCCGACTCCCATGCCGGCAGCGAGCCGCCGGCAACCCTGGCACGCACGGTCGAACCGCAGCCGGGCGACACCGCGCGACCGGGCGGCCTGGCCCTGGGACTGGCCATCTGCCGTTACCTGGTGCGCCTGATGCACGGAGAGCTGGTGCTGTCGCGCGTGGCCGGCGAAGGCGGCGTCGCCTGCTTCGAACTCTCCCTGCCGGTGGAGCGGGAACTGCAGCCGGTGCCCGGGCTGGAGGGCCGGGTCGCCCTGTCCTGCACCCGCGATCCGCGCACCGGCCATGCCCTGGCCGAGGCGCTGGCCGCGCTGGGCCTGCAGCCGGTGGAGGCGGTGCCTTCGGGCGTGGGCGAACTGGCCGCCGGCGACGCGGACCTGTTCGTGGTCGATGCTTCCCTGCTGCGCGCCGGCCGCGTGCCGGCCGCCGCGCGCGCCATCTGCCTGCTGGATCCGGCCGATCCGCTGCCGCCGCCGGAAGGCTGCATCGTCCTGCCCGTCACTCCGCTGCTGTGGCGCAACGTGCTGCGTGCCTGCCGTGCCGCGCTCGACCTGCATGCGCCCGAGGCCACCGGCCTGCTGCAGATACGCCGGCACGCGGCGCGCATCCTTGTGGCCGAGGACCACCCGATCAACCGCGCGGTGATCTCGCGCCAGCTGCAGCGGCTGGGCTACCCGCACGAGGTCGCCTGCAACGGCGAGGAAGCGCTGCAGCTGCTCCAGGCCGGCCGCTACGACCTGCTGGTCACCGACTGCCACATGCCGGTGCTGGACGGCTACGCGCTGGTGCGCCGCATCCGCGCCGCCGAACTGGAGGGCAATGCGGCGCGGCTGCCGGTGATCGCCCTGTCCGCAAGCGTCCTGCCCGGGCATGTGCGGCACTGCTTCGACGCAGGCATGGACGACTTCCTGGCCAAGCCGGTGCAGTTGCACGACCTGGAACTGAAGCTTGCGCGCCACCTGGGCGAGCCCCCGCCGCCGGTGGCCGCCGGCCCGCCCGACCCCGCGGCCGGCACCGGCGCGTACCGGCAGCTGGCGCTGCTGATGGAAGCGTTCGGTTCGCTGCGCCAGGTGCGCGAGGTGCTGCACGGCCTGCTGGCCACCTGCCGCGAGGACCTGGCCGCGCTGGACCAGGCGATCGTGCGCGGCGACACCTGCACCCAGCACGAGCTGCTGCACCGCATCGCCGGTTCCCTGCGGCTGGTGGGCGAGCCCCCCGGCGGCGCGCATGACGCGGACACGCCCTCCGCACGGCGCGACGCGCTGCTCGGGCAGGTGCACTGGCTCGGGCAGCTGCTGCACAGCCTCGGCCCCCCGGACACCCCCGCCGATGCCGGCACCCACGCCGCGCGCACCCCGACCATGGAAGGTCCATCGCAATGACCACGCTCCGCATCATCCTCGCCGATGACCACCCGGTGGTACGCAGCGGCCTGCGCCTGCTGCTGGAGACCCACGCGCGGGCGCAGGTGGTGGCCGAGGCGGCCACCCCGGCGGCCCTGTTCCAGGCGCTCGGCCAGGTCCAGGCCGACCTGCTGCTCACCGACTTCATCATGCCCGGCGGCGATGGCGCGGACGGACTGGCCATGCTCGCGCGGCTGCGCGCGCACTGGCCGCAGCTTCCGGTCGTGGTGCTGACCATGGCCGGCAATGCGAACGTGCTCCAGTCCATCCTCGGCACCGGGGTGCGCGGGCTGCTGGACAAGTCCGACGCGCTGCCGGAACTGACCATGGCGATTGCCGCGGTCGCCAACGGCCGCAGCTACATCGGCTCGGGCGCGCGCGCGGTGCTGGCGGCCAGCCCGCGCGGCGACGGCGCCACCGCCGCGCTGTCGCGACGCGAAACCGAGGTGCTGCGGCTGTTCGCCTCGGGCATGACCGTGTCGGAAATCGCGCGCCGGCTCAACCGCAGCGTCAAGACCGTCAGCCACCAGAAGGTCGGCGCGATGACCAAGCTTGGCCTGCACAGCGACCTGGACATCTACGCCTACGCCCGCGACAACGGCCTGGGATGAGCACGCCGACGCGCGAAGCCGGCACAGGCCTGCTGGCCTGCGGGCAGCGCTGAATGGCGGACGAACGGGTGCCGCGCATGCCACCGCGACAATGACTTCCGGCGCATCGCCCGGAGCCGGCGCGGTGCTCAACTGGCCAGGATCTCCCCGCATGGACGCCCCGGCACGCGACCGGCCCGCATGGAAACCCCGATGGACCCGCACGCTCCACCGACCACGCCCACGACCCCGCATGCACGCGCTTTGCGATCTTTCGCATGGAACGGCGATGATCCGCGCACCCATGATGCGTCCATGGACACGCAAACGGCCCTGGCACTGCATGTACCGCACCCGGCCGCGGCCGCCCCCGCGGCGCCGCCGGGCATTCCTCCGGTCGACCACTGGGAACGGCTGCTGCCGGAGGCGGTCGCCCTCGCCTGGCGCAACGACCCGGACGAGATGAGCCAGCTGCTGGGGACCCTGCTCGCCATGCACGTGCATGCGCGGCCCCATCGCGTCGGTGCGACCCTGGACGAACTGCAGCTGATGATCTCGATGGAGCTGCAGGCACTGGCCGGCTACCCGGAGTAGGCCGCCGCGCGTGGCGGGGCTTCGTTTCAGCCGTTACCGGGCGCCTTTGCTAGCATCGGCGCCCATGAATCCCGCAACCAACCTCGTGCTGGTGGGCCCGATGGGCGCCGGCAAGTCGTCCATCGGCCGGCGCCTGGCCGAGCGCTTCGGCTTGGCCTTCGTCGACGCGGACACGTTCGTCGAGCAGCGCACCGGCGCCAGCATCAGCGCGATCTTCGACCACGTCGGCGAGGCGGGTTTCCGCGAGCGCGAACGCAGCGCGCTGGCCGAGCTGCTGGCCGGCGACGCGCAGCTGGTCGCCACCGGCGGCGGCGCGGTGCTGGACGCCGGCAGCCGCCAGCTGATGCGCGAGCGCGGTTTCGTGGTCTACCTGTCGGCGGGCATCGACTCGCAGCTGCGCCGCCTGGGGCGCGACCGCACGCGCCCGCTGCTGCAGCGCGGCGACCGCGAGCAGGTGCTGCGCGACCTGGCCGCGCATCGGGAGCCGCTGTACCGCGAAGTGGCCGACCTGGTGATGGACACCGACGGCCTTACCGCCGCCGAGGCGGCCAGCCGCCTGGCGCTGCGGCTGGCCGAGGACTGGACCATCGGCGGGGTGGCGGCATGAGCGCGACCTGCACCGTCGAGGTCGGCGGCAGCCATCCCTATCCGATCCACATCGGCCCCGGGCTGCTGGCCGACGGCGCCGCGCTGGCCCGCCATGCGCGCGGCCGCCACGTACTGCTGGTCAGCGACAGCCAGGTCGCGCCGCTGTACGCGGGCGCGGTCGAGGCCGCGCTGCGCTCGGCCGCGCCGCAACTGGAGATCGCCAGCCACGTCATCCCGGCGGGCGAGGCGAACAAGACCCTGGCCAGCTTCGGCGCGGCGATCGACGCGCTGGCCACGCTCGGCGCCACCCGCGATGCCACCGTCTACGCGCTGGGCGGCGGCGTGGTCGGGGACCTGGCCGGGTTCGCGGCCGCGTGCTGGATGCGCGGCGTGGACTGCGTGCAGTTGCCCACCACCCTGCTGTCCATGGTCGATTCGTCGGTCGGCGGCAAGACCGCCGTGGACATCCCGCAGGGCAAGAACCTGGTCGGCGCCTTCCATCCGCCGCGCGCGGTGTTCGCCGATACCGCGACGCTTCGCACCCTGCCGGCGCGCGAGCTGCGCGCCGGGCTGGCCGAGGTGGTCAAGTACGGCGCGCTGGGAGACGCGGACTTCTTCGAGTGGCTGGAGCGCCAGCGCGGGCCGCTGCTGTCCGGCGATGCCGGGGCGCTGGCCACGGCCATCGCGCGCAGCTGCCAGCACAAGGCCGCGATCGTGGAGCGCGACCCGCTGGAGCGCGGCGAACGCGCCCTGCTCAACCTGGGCCACACCTTCGGCCACGCGATCGAGGCCGAGCAGGGCTACTCCGGTGGCGGCAGCGACGCGCTGGTGCACGGCGAGGCGGTGGCGGTGGGCATGGTGCTGGCCGCGCGCCTTTCCGCGCGCCTGGGCATGGCCCCGGAAGCCGACACCGCACGCATCGAGCAGCTGCTGCGTGCGCTCGGGCTGCCGGTGGCCGTCCCGCCCGGACTGGCGCCGGAGGCGCTGCTGGAGCGCATGCGCCTGGACAAGAAGAACGTGGCCGGCCGCCTGCGCGTGGTGCTGTGGCGCGGGATCGGCCGCGCCGAAGTGGTGCCGGACGTGGACGAGGCCGCGGTGCTGGACCTGCTGGCCGCTTCCTGAAGCCGGCCGGGGGCCCGGGCACGGCCGCCATGCCGGCAGCGGCTACAATCCCGCCCATGCGCATCCTCCTGCAGCAGCGCCCGGTTCCGGGCGAAGCCCCCCGCTACCTGCAGCTGACCCTGCAGCCGGACCTGTTCGGCGGCTGGGTCCTGCTGCGCGAAAGCGGGCAGATCGGCGGCAAGTCGCAGCTGCGGCGCGAGCAATACCTGCTCCAGGCCGAAGCCGTCGCCGCCTTCGAGAAGGCCCGCGACACGCAGGTCCAGCGCGGCTTCCAGGTGATGTTCGTCAGCGGCGCCGAAGCCCCCCGGCGGGCCTGAGCGGCGCGCCCTCCGTTTCCGAAGAAGGTTCCCACGTGTCTGAAATCCTCGCCAACGACCGCCTGCTGCGCGCCCTGCGCCGGCAGCCCGTGGACCGCACGCCCGTGTGGCTGATGCGCCAGGCCGGCCGCTACCTGCCCGAGTACCGCGCCACCCGGGCCGCGGCCGGCAGCTTCCTGGCCATGGCCAAGAACCCGGAACTGGCCTGCGAGGTCACCCTGCAGCCACTGCGGCGCTTCCCGCTGGATGCGGCGATCCTGTTCTCGGACATCCTCACCGTGCCCGACGCGATGGGCCTGGGGCTGTACTTCGTCGAGGGTGAAGGCCCCAAGTTCGAGCGCCCGGTGCGCGAGGAGGCCGACGTGGCCCGCCTGGGCGTGCCGGACATGGAGTCGGACCTGGGCTACGTGATGGACGCGGTGCGGGTGATCCGCCGCGAGCTCGGCGGCTCGGTGCCGCTGATCGGCTTCTCCGGCAGCCCGTGGACGCTGGCCTGCTACATGGTCGAAGGCGGCAGCAGCAAGGACTACGCGCGGATCAAGGCCATGGCCTTCAACCGCCCGGACCTGCTGCACCGGCTGCTGGAGGTGACCACCGACGCGGTGATCCAGTACCTGGCCGCGCAGCGCGCCGCCGGTGCCCAGGCGCTGCAGGTGTTCGACACCTGGGGCGGCGTGCTCTCACCCGCCCTGTATCGCGAGTTCTCGCTGCGCTACCTGCAGCGGATCGCGCGCGAGCTTGAGCGTGGCCAAGGCGATGACCGCACCCCGCTGATCCTGTTCGGCAAGGGCAACGCGCCCTACCTGGAGGACCTGGCCGCCACCGGCACCGATGGCGTGGGCGTGGACTGGCTGGTGGACCTGGCCGATGCGGCACGCCGCACCGGCGGCAAGGTCGCGCTGCAGGGCAACCTCGACCCGGCCACCCTGTACGGCAACCCGGACGCGGTGGCCCGCGAGGCCGCGCGCGTGCTGGACAGCTACGCCGAGGGCAACGGCGGCTCGCGCGAGGGCCACGTGTTCAACCTCGGCCACGGCATGTCGCCTGACATGAACCCCGAGCACGTCGCCGCGCTGGTCGAGGCCGTGCACCGCCACAGCGCGCGCTGAGGGTCCGCCCCGCCGCCGGCTGCGGGCGCGGCGCGGCGGACGCGCAAACCGGCCTAGCCCGGGGCCTGCTCGGGCACCGCCGCGGCGATCGCCGCGGCCAGCATGTCGCCGGTCACCGGCTTGCGCAGGAAGCCGTCGAAACCGGCGGCGCGCGCCAGCTGTTCGGCATCCCCGTCGGTGCGCGCGGTCACCGCCACCAGCGGCGAGGCGAAGCCCTGCGCGCGCAGCTGCCGCGCCAGCGCGAGGCCGTTCATGCCCGGCAGGTCCAGGTCCAGGAAGGCCAGGTCGAAATTCGCCACCGCCACGTCGGCCAGCGCCGCCAGTGCGTGCGGGGCATGGGCCACGCAATGGCCGCGCGCGCGCAGCAGGTTGCAGATGACCTCGGCCACGGTGGCGTCGTCCTCCACCAGCAGCAGGTCCAGCTGCCGCGTCGGCGGCGCGGGCGCGGCGGCGGGCCGTGCCGCCGGCTCGGCAGGCACCACGGCCGGCAGCGGCAGTTCCACCCGGAACGCGGTGCCGCGGCCGGGCGTGCTGTCCACGTCGATCCGCCCGCCCATCGCCAGGGCCAGCTCCTGGCAGATCGCCAGGCCCAGGCCGCTGCCACCGTAGCGCGCGGTGGTGCGGGCACCGTCGGCCTGCTCGAACCGCCGGAACAGGCGCACCTTCTGGTCCTCGCTCAGCCCGGGGCCCGTGTCGCGGACCACGAACACGATCGCCGACGGCGGCATCGCGCCCAATTCCAGCACCACCTCGCCGCGGTCGGTGAACTTGACCGCGTTGCCGAGCAGGTTCAGCAGGATCTGGCGCACCCGTCCCGGGTCGCCACGCACGGCCGCCGGCAGGTCGGGCCCGACCCGCACGTGGAAGCCCAGGCCGCGCTGTTCGGCGACCGGCGCCATCAGCCCGGCGACTTCGGTGGCCAGCGCATGCGGATCGAAGTCCTGCGAGTCCAGCTCCAGCTTGCCGGCCTCGATCCGCGCCAGGTCCAGGGCGTCGTTGACCAGCCGCAGCAGGTGGTCGCCGGCACGGCGGATCGACTCGACATAGCCGCGCTGGCGGCCGTCGAGCGTGGTCCCCAGCAGCAGCTCGCTCATGCCCAGCACGCCAGTCATGGGGGTGCGCACCTCGTGGCCCAGGGTGGCCAGGAAGCGGCTCTTGGCCAGGGACGCCTGTTCGGCCAGCTCGCGCTTGTGCAGGGCCAGCTGCCATTGGCTGCGGGTGCGCAGGCGCCGGCGGTAGACCCAGCCGCCACCGACCAGCAGCAGCAGCGCTGCCAGGACCGCGGCCAGCACCGCCCAGCTGCTGCGCCACCAGGGGGGCGCCACCGAGAACGCCAGCTCGTGCACCTGCGACCAGCTGCCGTGGTGGCCCGGCGAGGCCTGCAGTTGCAGCCGGTAGCTGCCGGGCGGCAATTGCGAGAACACGCGCACGCCGCCGCGCGTTTCCACCCAGTCGCTGTCGAACCCCAGCAGCCGCGTGCGGTAGCGGTGCGATGCCGGGTCGTCGAAGGCCAGCAGCCGCGCGACGACCTCCAGGTCGTGGTCGCGCGGGTCCAGCTGGAAGCCGCCGGCCACCGGCAGCCGCGGCCGCTCCTCGCCGCGGCGCACGCGCACCGTGTCGATTACCAGCCGCGGGCTCACCGGCAGCGGATCGGCCAGGGTGGTGTCGAGCAGCAGCAGCGAGCCGTCGCCGGTGGACGCCACCAGCACGCCGTCCCCGTCGATCGCGATCGCCCGTTCGATGAACTCCTGGCTGGGCAGGCCCTCGCGCACGCCGAAGCCGCGCACGCGCGCGGCCTGTTCGCCGGCTGGCGGATCGATCCGGAACAGCCCGCGGCGGGTCGCGAGCCAGACCCGGTGCTGGCCGTCCACGCGCAGGCCGGTGGCCTCGGTCGCCGGGATGCCGTCGGCCACGCCCAGGCGCAGGTCCAGGTTCCAGCGCGGCCCGGCGCGCTGCCACATCTCCAGCCCGGACAGGCGCTGCACCCACAGCCGGTCCCCGCCGTCCAGCACGAAGCTGTGGATGGCCGCGCCACCGTCCGGCGGCTTGACCCCCGCCAGCGGCACAAACGCGCCGGTCTGCGGGTCCCAGCGCAGGATCCAGTCGCCCTCGGCCACCCAGGGCGACCCGTCGGGGCCGATCCGCACCGTGACGAAGTCCGCGCTGGCCAGGCCTGGCGTCTGCCCCGCCTTGAACTCCTGCAGCACCTTGCCGTCAGGGTCGCGCCGCTGCAGCCCGGCGCCGATGAAGGCCAGCCACAGCGAGCCGTCGGGCGCTTCGAGGATCCACTCCAGCGGGCCCTTGCCCATGATCGGGTCGACCGAGGAGACCGGCGCCCACAGCCGTGGCGGGCGGTCCTCGGACAGTCGCACCAGCACCCCGCTGCGGCCCAGCCACAGCTGGCCGCGGCTGTCGTGCAGGGCGCTGCGGATCGTGGCCGGGGTGAACGCGCCGGTCGGGCCCAGGGTGTCGACGAGCACCGCGCGGGCGGTGTCCAGGCGGCCGCCGACCCCGGCATTGCCGGTCACCCACACGCCCCCGCCCTGGGCCGGGGTGATGGCCCGGTACGCGCCACCACTGAATCCCTGGGCGGCACCGAGCACCGCGGTGCGCCGCCAGTCCGCGCGCAGGTAGCCCAGCCCCTGTGCCGGCAGCCCCACCCACAACCCGCCGTCCTCGTCGTGCAGCAGCGCCTGGATGACGCTGTTCGGCCCGGGCGTGTCGAAGCCGTGGCCGACGGCCACCGGCATGCCTTCGCGTGGCACGTGCCACAGGCCGGCGCTGGTGGCCACCCAGTAACCGCCCTCGCCGTCGCCGCTCATCGCCGCCACCGCGCGCCGGCGCTTGAAGTCGGCCGCCCACGCCGGGGTGTCCCAGCTGCCGTCGTCATGCATCCGGTACAGGCCGGCCGGGGTGCCGATCCAGGTCGCGTGGCCCTCCCGCCACAGCGCGGTCACCGGCGGGAACGGCTCCTCGCCCGGCAACGGCAGCCGCTGTACCCGCGAGGCCTTGTTGAGGCAATGGACCACGCCGTTGAGGGTGGCCACCAGGATGGTTTCCCCGTCCGGATCCATCGAGATGCCCATGATCGCGCGGTCCAGCGCCGCATCGATTTCGGCGTCGCCGGCGCGCATGCGCTTGATCCGGTCCCCACCGTCGATCCGGTACAGGCCGCCGCCGAAGGTGCCCAGCCAGACCTCGTCGCCGCGGCCGGTGATGGTGAACACCTCCTCGCTGGCCAGTTCCGGGTGCGTCGCCGTGCGGAAGTGGCGGAATCCGGTGCGGCCGGCGTCCATCACGCTGGCACCGCCGCCTTCGGTGGCCACCCAGACGCGGTTGCGGCTGTCCACGTACAGCGCCTGGACGAGGTTGCCGGGCAGCGAGGCCGGATCGGCAGGATCGTGCTGCCACACCCGGAAGCCGACGCCGTCATAGCGGGCCAGGCCGTCCCAGGTGGCGAGCCACAGGTAGCCGTCCTGGTCGCGGGCGATCGCCGGCACCGTGGTCGAGGGCAGTCCGTCGCCGGGGCCGAGCACGCGGAAGCGGGGCAACTCGGGCACGGCCGCCCGTGCGACGCAGGTCACCACGAGCAACAGGCACAGCCAGAGCAGCCGCATGGCGTCCTCGAGAAGAATCCCCTGCGCGGATCGTCGCAACGCCCGCCGGCCGGCGCAAGCAGCGCAGGGCGCGGACAAGCGCCTAGAATGCAAGGATGGCTTGCATACGCCGACGTTTCCTCCGCATGCCGATGGCCGGCCTGGCCGCGGTCCTGCTGGCCGCTGCCGGGACGCTGGCGGCCGCACCGGCGCGCTACGCGCTGGATCCGGTGCATACCCGGGTCATGTTCGCCGTCTCGCACGCGGGCTTTTCCCAGGCGCTGGGCACGGTCTCCGGCAGCGAGGGCAGCCTGGAGTTCGATCCGGAGGACTGGAGCAGCGCGCGGCTGGATGTCCGCGTGCCGGTGCAGCGGCTGGACCTGGGCGACCCGGACTGGAACCGCGCGACCCTGGCGCGCAAGCTGCTGGATGCCGCGCGCTGGCCCGAGGCGCGCTTCGTTTCCGAACGGATCGAGCCGCTCGACGCCAGCGGCTTCATCGTCCACGGCCAGCTCAGTCTTCGCGGGGTCACCGCACCGCTGGCGCTGGAGGTCCGCTTCAATGCCCTGCGCCGGCACCCGATGCCGCCGTTCCGCACCACCGCCGGCTTCTCCGCCCGCGGCATGCTCAGCCGCAGCGCGTTCGGCGTCGACGGCTGGCCATCGATGATCGGCGACGCGGTGGAGCTGCGGATCGAGGCCGAAGCCGTGCGCAGCCGCGGCGCGCAGGCCCCCGGGACGCCGGAGATGCCCGGGACCCCCGATGCGCCCCACGCGCACGCACCGCCCGCCGCCGCGCCGCCGCCCCCTGTTCCGGACACCGCCCCGGAGGAGACTTCCCTGCCATGAGCCCGAGGAACATCGAACGCTGGGGCGGCGTCAGCCAGTTCCTGCACTGGACCATCGCCGTGCTGATCCTGCTGATCGGCGCGGTCGGGCTGGTGATGGGAGACCTGCCGCGCTCGCCGCGGTGGTTCTGGGTGTACACCGCGCACAAATCGCTGGGACTGACCGTGCTGGCGCTGGTGGTTGTGCGGCTCGGCTGGCGCCTGTACGCGGGCGCCCCGCCGCCGGTCCCCGGCACCCCGCGCTGGCAGGCGCGCCTGGCCTCGGCGGTGCACGTGCTGCTGTACGCGATGGTGCTTGCAATGCCGCTTTCGGGCTGGCTTTACGATTCCGCCAGCGGGCTGCGCCCGCTGCGCTGGTTCGGCCAGGTGGAGGTGCCCAAGCTGGTGGCGCCGGACACCGCCGTGGCCGGTGCGGCCCACGGCGCCCACGAATGGCTGTTCTGGCTGCTGGTGCTGCTGGTGCTCGCCCACGCCGGTGCCGCGCTGTACCACCACTTCGTCAGGCATGATGCGACCCTGGCGCGCATGCTCCCGCGCCGCCTGACCGCTCCCCCGCGCGAGGAATCCCGATGAAACCCGCCCTGACCACGCCCGCCGCCGTCGCCGCGCTGCTCGCCGGCATGCTTGCGACCCCCGCGGCGCTGGCGGCCGATTACATCCAGGCCGAGGGCTCGACCCTGGCCTTTGCCAGCCGTTACGACAGCGAGCTGTTCACCGGACGGTTCGCGGACTTCAGCACCCGGCTGCGCTTCGACCCGGCCGAGCCCTCGGCCGGACGGCTGGAAGTGGTCATCGGCCTGGCCAGTGCGGCCACCGGCAATGCCGACCGCGATTCGACGCTCAAGACCGTCGATTTCTTCGATGTCGGCCGGCATGCGCAGGCCCGCTACACCGCCGTCGGCTTCCGCAAGCTGCCCGACGGCCAGTACGTGGCCGACGGCACCCTGGAACTGCGCGGCATCAGCAAGCCGGTCAGCCTGACCTTCAGCTGGAGCGAGGAAGCCGGCAAGCCGGTGCTCACCGGGCGCGCGGTGGTGCCGCGGCTGCAGTTCGGTGTCGGCGGCGGCGACTGGGCCGATACCGCGCTCATCCCCGATGCGGTGAACATCAGCACCCGGGTGGTGTTCGAACAGCCCTGAGCGCATCGGCGGCAGCGCCGGCGCGGCGCCCCGCTACGCGCCCAGCCAGTGGCGCACGCCGGCCGCGTCGAACGGCCAGTCCAGTTCGCGGCCGCGGCCGTCGCGCAGCACCGGCACGCGCACGCCATAGCGCGCCTCCAGTTCCGCGTCATCGTCGATGAAGACACTGCGCGGCTCCGGCGCGCGCGCCAGCGCAAGCACCTCCAGGGCCTGGTCGCAGAGGTGGCAGTCGTCGCGCTGGTACAGCACCAGGCAGGTCATTGGCGTCGGCGGAACGGTTCGGGGCCGCCACCTTAACGTCCGCCACGCGGCGTGTCATGGCGGTTTCCGACGCAACCAATACAATGGCCGGGTCATTCCCCGGGTGCACGCGATGGCCGTCAGCACGTTCGACCTGTTCAAGATCGGCATCGGTCCCAGCTCCTCGCACACGGTGGGGCCGATGCGCGCCGCCGCGCGTTTCGTCGAGCACTGGCTGGCCGATCCGGGCCGGCTCGGGGAGGTGGTGCGGGTGCGGGCGGAGGTGTTCGGCTCGCTGGCCCTGACCGGTCGCGGGCACGGCACCGACAAGGCGCTGCTGCTGGGCCTGGAAGGCCACCACCCCGACACCGTGGATCCGGACGCGATCCCGGCGCTGCTGGCGCGGATCCGCGGCGAGCACAGCCTGCAGCTGGCGCCGGGCCATCGCATCGGCTTCGAGGAGAAGCGCGACCTGGTGATGAACAAGCGCCAGAAGCTGCCGTTCCACACCAACGGCATGCGCTTCACCGCCTACGCCACCGACGACGTGGTGCTGGCCACGCGCGATTACTACTCCGTAGGCGGCGGCTTCGTGGTCAACCCGGACGAGGCGGCCGAGGACCGGATCGTGCCGGATGACACCCCCCTGCCGTACCCGTTCTCCAGCGGCGATGCGCTGTTGCAGCGCTGCGCCGAGAGCGGCCTGTCCATCGCCGCGGTGATGGCCGCCAACGAGCGCGCATGGCGCGGCGACACGGAGATCCGCGACGGCCTGCGCGCGATCTGGAACGCGATGCAGGCCTGCGTGGCCCGCGGCATCCGCGCCAACGGCACCCTGCCGGGCGGCCTGCACGTGGTGCGCCGCGCGCCCGGCCTGTACCGGGAGCTGTCGTCCAAGCCCGAGGCGGCGATGCGCGATCCGCTGACCACCCTGGACTGGGTGAACCTCTACGCGCTGGCGGTGAACGAGGAGAACGCCGCGGGCGGGCGCGTGGTCACGGCCCCGACCAACGGCGCGGCCGGCGTCATCCCGGCGGTGCTGCACTACTACGACCGCTTCTGC
>JBQGEI010000220.1:0-1757 GCA_052039535.1 Pseudoxanthomonas sp. | reverse complement strand
GGGGGGGCCGGCGGGGCCGGGGGCGCGGGCGGCGCCGGCCCCGCGTCGTGGATCAGGGCGTGCTGGCGCCGCCGGCACGCGCCAGCAGGGCCTCGACCGAGCTGGTGGTGATCGGGTGGTAGCCCGGACGGGCACGCTCGAACACCCCGCGGGCGAAGGCCAGCCCCTCGGGGGTTTTCACCAGCTCCTCGTACACCGGCATGATCAGCTTGCGCCGGCCCACCCGCTGGATGAACTCCCCGGCGGCCGCGCGCGCCGGCTCGTAGCCGCTGCGCAGGGCCAGCGGATACCAGCGCATGGCGATCTCGCCATTGGCGGTGCCGGTGAAGCCGTAGGCCTGGTCCAGCTGGGCCAGCTGCTCGGGCTTGAGCGTCTCGCCCATGCCTTCCAGGAAGCGCACCCAGGCCTGGGTGCTCCACTGCCCGGTGACCTGCGGGCTGGGCAGCTGCGCGCTGCCGCGCCAGGCGATGCGCGCGGTATCGACGCTGGAGAAGGTGCGCGACTGCGCACGCTGGGCATAGGCCGGGATGCCGGGCTTGTTCAGCCACTCGTCCAGTTCCTCCTCACGCACCGCGCCCGGGTTGGCTTCCAGCAGGTTCTTGCGCAGGTAGGCGACGAACGCCGCGCTGTCGGTGCTCTGGAAGGCGTGGTCGTCGAACCAGCCGCGCAGGAACGGATCGAACTTCTCGCGGCCCACGCGCGACTCGAGGAACTTCAGGAACCACGAGCCCTTGGTGTAGGCGACCTCGCTCAGGGCCTCGTCCGGATCACGGCTGTCCAGCGGCGACAGCACCAGCACCTGGTCGGCGGCGTCCATCGCCGCCAGGTCGGCCTTCAGCCCGTCCTGGTCGATCTGGCGCTCCATCTGCGCCATCTCCTCGCCGTACAGCGCCTCGGTGATGCGCTCCTGCACGTACGTGGTGAAGCCCTCGTTGAGCCAGATGTCCTTCCAGCTGGAGTTGGTCACCAGGTTGCCGGACCAGCTGTGCGCCAGCTCATGGGCGATCAGCGACACCAGCGACTTGTCGCCCACGATCACCGTCGGGGTGATGAAGCTCAGGCGCGGGTTCTCCATGCCACCGAACGGGAACGACGGCGGCAGCACCAGCATGTCGTAGCGCTCCCACCGGTACGGGCCGTACAGCGCCTCGGTGGTGGCGATCATCTTCTCGGTGTCCTCGAACTCGGCCACGGCGCGGTCGACCATCGACGGCTCGGCCCACACGCCGCTGCGCGCGGAGATCGGCTTGAACACCAGGTCGCCGGCGGCGATCGCCAGCAGGTAGGACGGGATCGGCTGCGGCATGCTGAAGCGGTAGTCGCCGTCGCGCGGCGCGGCCGGATCGTTGTCGGCGCTCATCAGCACCATCACGTCCGGGCGCGAGGTCACGTGCGCGCTGTAGGTGAAACGCACGCCGGGGGTGTCCTGCAGCGGCACCCAGCTGCGGGCGTGGATCGCCTGCGACTGGCTGAACATGAAGGGCAGCTGCTTGCCCTCGGTCATCGCCGGGTCCAGCCACTGCAGGCCGGAGGCCTGCGGCGAGGTGGCATAGGTCACGCGCACCTTGGCGTTGCGCTCCGGGGCCTGGATGGTGAGCCTGCTGCCGAACACCGGGTCGGCCTCGGCCAGCGCGTACTGCAGCGGGGTCCAGGCATCGCCCCCGGCGCCTTCCACCTTCTCGACCGCCAGGTCGCGGGTGTCCAGCACCAGTTCGGTGGCCTTGGGGTCGGTCCAGTCGAGGGTGTAGGTGGCGGTG
>JBQGEI010000219.1:0-3871 GCA_052039535.1 Pseudoxanthomonas sp. | reverse complement strand
GCCGCTGCAACGCTGGCCGTGGCCGGTGGAACGGCCGCTCGCCGTGGGCGGTCAGGCCATCGCCCGGGGCAGGCCCTGTCCGGCCTCCAGCGCCAGGCCGAACTGGCGCGCCACCTGTTCCAGCAGCACCGGCTTGACCGCGTCCATCGAGGCCGGCCCGCCGAGGTCCCGCAGGGAGGTCACCTGCAGCCCCTGGTAACCGCAGGGGTTGATCCGGTGGAACGGCTCCAGGTCCATGCCGATGTTGAAGGACAGGCCGTGGAAGCTGCAGCCGCGACGCACCCGGATGCCCAGCGCGGCCACCTTGGCGCCACCGACGTAGACCCCCGGCGCGCCCTCGCGGCGCTGGCCACCGATGTTCCACTCGTCCAGGGTGTCGATGATGGCCTGCTCGATCCGGCATACGTAATCGCGTACGCCCAGCCCCAGCCGGCGCAGGTCCAGCAGCGGGTACAGCACGATCTGGCCCGGGCCGTGGTAGGTCACCTGGCCGCCGCGGTCCACCTGCAGCACCGGGATGTCGCCCGGGGCGAGCACGTGCTCGGGCTTGCCGGCCTGGCCGAGGGTGAACACCGGTTCGTGCTCCACCAGCCACAGCTCGTCGGGCGTGCCCGCGTCGCGGGCGTCGGTGAAGCGCTGCATGGCCCGCCACACCGGGCCGTAGGCCTGGCGCCCAAGGTCGTGCACGCGTGCCGGGGGCGGTGCGGCCTGGGCCGCCGCCGCGTCGTGGCTTACAGCGTCCACTTCACTTCCGGATGGTCGCGCAGCAGCTGGTGGGCGCGGTCGTACTGCTCGCGGCTGGCGGCGCGGAAGCTGATGCGCACCGACACATAGCGGCCGTTGGAGGAGTGCTTCCAGTGCACGCTCTCCTCCAGCACGTCCACGCCGGCAGCGGTCAGCAGGCGCGGCAGCTCGGCTTCCAGGCCCCGGTCGGCCGGGCCCATGGCGCTGAGCTCGAAGGTGCCGGGGAACTGGAAGCCGTGTTCGGGGTTATCGGACTTGATTTCCATCGGGGCATTATCGGGGCCGCCGCGGCCGAACCCAAGCGCCGGGCGCGTGCAACGCAGCGATGCGGCCGTGGACGCCCGCGCCGGCGGCCGATGCGTTCCAATGGCGCCCGCCCCCATCCGACTGGACCCCCATGCCCGTATCGACGCCGCTCCTGCCCGCCGGGCTCCTCATCGGCCTGCTCGCCCTGGCCGGCATGCCGCAGGCCCGCGCCCAGCAGTGCAGCGGCAGCCGGCTGGAGGCCACGCCGCCGGCGGTCAACTTCCGGGTCGACAACGACCTGCTGGGCGGCGACCAGCAGGACCAGGGCTATACCAACGGCGCGGTGATCACCCTGGTCTCGCCCAACCTGGCCGACTACACCGGCGACCCGTGCCTGCCGCGGCTGGCGCGCTGGGTGAACCGCTACCTGGAGCGGCTGCAGCCGGGCGGGTTCGAGCAGCAGAACATGGTCTTCAGCCTGGGCCAGGGCCTGTACACGCCGACCGACTACACCCGCACCGGGCTGATCAGCGACGACCGCCCCTACGCCGCGGTGCTGCTGGCCAGCTTCGGCTACAACGCGCGCAACGGCGACCACCTGCGCACCACCCAGCTGCAGCTGGGCGTGGTTGGCCCGGCGGCCTTCGGCCAGCAGGTGCAGGACGCGGTGCACGACCTGGTCGGCGACGACAGATTCCTCGGCTGGGACAACCAGCTGCACAACGAGCCGCTGGTGGGCGTGGTCCACGAGCGCATGCGCCGCTGGGGCGACGGCCCGGGCAATGCCGGCGGCTGGGGCTGGGACGCGATCGCGCACTGGGGCGGCGCCCTGGGCAACCGCGCCACCCACGCCAATGCGGGCATGGAACTGCGCTGGGGCTGGAAGCTGCCGGACGACTTCGGCTCCACCCCGCTGCGGCCGGCCGGCGAGAACACCGCCCCGTCGGACCGTCGCCCCTCCGGCTGGGGCTGGCACCTGTTCCTGGCCAGCGATGCGCGCTGGGTGCTGCGCGACATCACCCTGGACGGCAACACCTTCCGCGACAGCCACCGCGTGGACAGGCGTGCGCGGGTGGGCGAGGCCGGCTACGGCATGGCGTTGATGCGCGGCCGCTGGAAGTTCGCGCTGGCCCGCTACCACGGCGCGCGCGAGTTCGAGGGCCAGCGCGAGCGGCCGGTGTTCGGCAGCTTCACCATCAGCCGGATGCTCTAGCCCCCGCAGGCGCGGCGGCCGGCAAGGAAGAAGGGCCGGCAGATGCCGGCCCTCCGGTGTCCCGCCTGGCGCCGGTCAGCGCGCCAGTTCGGTGGCGGTGGAATTGACCCAGCCGCGGTTGCCCAGCTCGTCGTCGACCTCCCACATCAGCCCTTCCTTGGCCCCGGTCGGGTACAGCAGCATGCCCGGCTCCAGTTCGCGCACGGCCGCACCGGTGCCCTTGGCATTGCCCAGCATGCGCGCCATCTTGGTCACCCGCAGCGCCTGGGTGACGCTGGCCTGCGAGGCGTTGTCCGGCAGCCCGCCCAGCTGGGCGATGATGTCGGTGTAGGCCTGCAGGTAGGCCATGGTGATGACCTGGCCGATCTCGGTGTTGGCGTAGCCGCCCACGCCGGCCGCGCCGAAGCCGCTGCCGGAGAACAGGCCGCCGCTGGCGCCGAAGCCGATGTCGGTCTTCTTGGCGCTGCCCTCGGCGATGGCAACCTGCTCGGAGGAACGCACGTCGGTGACGGTCAGCACCACGTCGGCGGTCTTCTTCTTGAAGTTCAGCCCGCCCAGCACCGCACCGGCGTTGCCGCCGACCAGCCCGCCAAGCAGCCCGCCGATCGCGTTGCCGCCGGCGTTGCTGTTCTGCGCGATCAGGTCCGGCACCATCACGTAGTCGGCGGCCTTGACCTGGCCCTTGCCGAGGTTGGAACCGCCGCGCAGCTCGCCGTCGGCCGACAGCCCACGCTCGGCCATGGCGGCGGCCATGCCGGCCCCGCGGTCGACCAGTGTGAAGCAGCGCGACTTGGCCACGAAGGCCTTGATCAGCCGCGACGGCGCCGGCAGCTGTTGGCCGGTCCACCAGTTGACCGCATCTTCCGGCTCGATCACCGCGATCGTGCCCAGCGGCTTGTCGCAGACCGGGATCTGCGCCATCTGCTGCTGCCGCTGCTCCTGCGCGCTCTGCCGCTGCGCCTGTGCCGGCGCCGATGCGAGCGCCACCGCCATCGCGACACCCAGTGCCGCCATTACTGCATTCCGATTGCCCATGGTCTTCCCCGATAGTTGACTGGACCAGGCGCCCCCCCGCCTGGACGCGCCACCGGTCCTGGCGGCGCTGTGCGCGGAGCATAACCACCCGGCAGCGGCGCTGGCCATCTCCGGCCACAAACGGCGACAGCCGGCGTGCGCCGGCTGTCGGGTCGTGCATCACCGGGGGCGGGCTTACTCGGACTCCCACCACATCCAGAACGCGTCCCACAGGCGCTTGAAGAAGCCGGCCTCCTCGACCGCGGCGGCCGCCACCAGCGGCGCCTCGGCCACCACCTTGCCGTCCAGCGACACGCGCACCGTACCGATCTTCTGGCCGGCGGCGATCGGCGCTTCCAGCGAACGCGGCACTTCCATCGCCGGCTTCAGGTCGCCGTAGCGGCCCCGCGCCACGCTCACCAGCAGCGGCTGGGCCACGCCCAGCTGCACCTGGTCGGCCTTGCCCTTCCACACCTTCAGCGTGGCCACCGGCTTGCCCGGCTCGTACAGGCGGTGGGTCTCGTGGAAGCGGAAGCCCCAGTTGAGCAGGGCCAGGCTGTCGTCGGCGCGCTGGCGCTCGGAGGCGCCGCCCATCAGCACCGCCAGCAGGCGCTGGTCGCCGCGCTGGGCCGAGCTCATCAGGCAGTAGCCGGC
>JBQGEI010000218.1:0-14018 GCA_052039535.1 Pseudoxanthomonas sp. | reverse complement strand
CTGGGTGCCGCCAGCGTGCTGGTGCTGCAGGAGTTCGTGATCGCCCGCCGCCGCGAGCGGGCCGCGTGCTTCAGGGCCTTCCTCCACAACAACTGGATCGGCGCGGCGGTGTTCGCCGGCATCGCCGTGCATTACGCGCTCACCGGCGCCTGATCCCCGGCACCAGAGGGAGTGCGGCGGCTCGGGGCCAGGCCTCGGCCGCGGTGGCGAATGCCTGCCAGGCGCGGCTCGCCGGCCTCTTCCACCAAGCCGACCTGGGCCGGAGCAGGGGTCGGCCTGGTGCGCCACCCACGGCCCACCGTGGCCAGGCCTCCATCGCCTGGCCGCGTCGCCATGGCGCCGGCCGCCCGGGTCCGCCCCTCCTTGCCGTTCCCCCTGTGCACCGATAACGTTACCCGCCGCGCCGCGGGCGCCTTCGAAGGGGAGAGCAGCACATGCACGTTCCAGCCACCGGGTCCGCGGACGCCGGCAGCAGTCCCGGCCGCGCCTCGCGCCTCCTGCCACTGGTCATCGCCCTGTTCTTCGCCTGGGGGTTCTGCACGGTCCTGGTGGACGTGCTCATCCCCAAGCTCAAGGCGACCTTCTCGCTGAGCTACACCGAGGCGATGCTGACCCAGTTCTGTTTCTTCCTCGCCTACTTCGTGGTCTCGATCCCCGCGGCGTTGCTGGTCAGCCGCATCGGCTACATGCGCGGGATAGTCGCCGGCCTGGTGGTCATGGCCGCCGGCTGCCTGATGTTCTCGCCGGCCGCCTCGATGGGATGGTATCCAGCGTTCCTGGCCGCGCTGTTCGTGCTGGCCGCCGGCATCACCGTGGTCCAGGTGGCGGCCAATCCGCTGGCCGCCGGGCTCGGTGATCCGGCCCGGGCGCACAGCCGACTGACCCTGGCGCAGGCGTTCAATTCCTTCGGGACCATGCTCGGGCCGCTGTTCGGCTCGGCCCTGATCCTGGCCGCCGGCGTGTCCGAGCCGGCCGCGGGCATGGATCCGGCCGCGCTTGCCGCCTTCCGGGTCGAGCAGGCCGGCCACGTGCGCCTGCCCTACATGATCATCGCCGGGGTGCTGGTGGCGCTGGCGGCGCTGTGCTGGTGGCTGCGCCGCGCACCGGTGCCGGCGGTGCGGGCGGTGGTGCAGGGCGACTACCTGCGCCTGCTGAAGATCCCACGGCTGAGCCTGGGCGCGCTGTCGATCTTCCTGTACGTGGGTGCCGAGGTGGCCGTGGGCAGTGCCCTGGTCAACTACCTGATCATGGTCGGGGCCACGGCCACCGAGCACGCGGCCGGCAACCTGATCGCGGTCTACTGGGGCCTGGCCATGGTTGGCCGCTTCATCGGCGCGTGGGTGCTGCGTTTCGTGCCGCCGGGGCTGGTGCTGGCGGTGTGCGCGTTCGGCGCGGCCCTGCTGGGGCTGCTGGCCGGCACGGTGCTCGAGGGCACGGTGGCGGCGGTGGCGATCCTGTCCATCGGCCTGTTCAACTCGGTGATGTTCCCGACCATCTTCACCCTGTCCATCGACGGGCTGGGCGAGGACACCGCGGGTGGCTCGGGCCTGCTGTGCCTGGCGATCGTCGGCGGGGCGATCGTGCCGCTGCTGACGGGCGTGGTCGCCGACGCCGCGGGGCTGGGCCTGGCCTTGCTGGTGCCGGTGGCCTGCTACCTGTGCATCGCCGGCTATGGCCTGCTGGTGCGTGCAGGCGTGCTGGCGACGCGTCCGGCGGTCGACGCACCGGTGGCGGCGCAGGCCGACCGCGCCGCCTGACGCCCGGCCTGGCGACGGCCCGCGGGTGCGCGCCTTCGCGTGCGCCCGCCGGCCAGGCGCCGCCGGGATGACCTGGAGCCCCCGTGAGCCACACCGTTCCCGCCCTTCCGCGCCTGGCCGTGTTCGGCGAGGCGCTCACCGACCTGGTGCGCACCGGCGAGGACAGCTGGCGCAGCATCGCCGGCGGCGCCTGCTGGAACGTGGCGCGCGTGGCCGCCACCCTGGGCGTACCCACCGGCTGGGGTGGCGCGGTCAGCGACGACCTGTTCGGCGCCCGCATCGCCGGGCTCTCGCGCGAGGCCGGGCTCGATCCACGCTTCCTGCAGGTCGTGGCGCGCCCGCCGCTGCTGGCGGTGGTGCACCAGCTCGACCCGCCCGCCTACTTCTTCATCGGCCAGGACAGCGCGGACCTGGCCTTCGACGAAACCCGCCTGCCCCCGGGCTGGGAAGACGCGTGCGCGTTCGCCCACTTCGGCTGCATCAGCCTGGTGCGACCGCCGCTGGGGGAGCGCCTAGCCGCGCTGGCGCTGCGCCTGGCCGACGCGGGCGTGGCCGTCAGCTTCGACCCGAACTGCCGCAACCTGATGGACGCCAGCTACCCGGCGCTGTTCGAACGCCTGGCCGCGCGCGCCTCGGTACTCAAGATCTCCGACGAGGACCTGCGCCACATCTATCCGGACATCGACGCCGCGCGGGCGCTGGCCCGGGTACGCGCGCTGGCGCCGGCGGCCGTGCTGCTCTACACCCGTGGTGCCCGCGGGATGACGGTCTACGCCGGCGATGCCCATCTGGAGCAGCCCGCCCTGCCGGTGCCGGTGGTGGACACCGTCGGTGCCGGCGATGCGTGCATCGGCGGGTTCCTCGCCAGCCGCCTGCTGCAGCCGCAAGCCACCCTCGGGGTACACGCCCGCTTCGCCGCGGCGACCGCCGCCGCCGCCTGTACCCGTGCCGGTGCCCACGCGCCGACGCGGTCCGAGGTGGAACGGCTGCTGTCCGCCGGCTGAGTCCGCCAATCGGCGGTCACAGCACCCGCAGCACTTCGTGGCAGGCGCCCATGGTGTGGTAGTCGGTCTTGCCGGCCGGGCTCTTCTCGTCGGTGAGCTTGCGGTTGTCGGGCCCGAGGATGCGGTACCAGGCGCCGTGCTGGTGGTCGACGAAGTGGGCCCAGGCGTAGGCCCACAACCGCGCGTACCAGTCGTCGTACTGCGCAAGTCCGGTGCGGCGGGCAAGCAGGGCTGCCGTGGCGATGGCCTCGGCCTGCACCCAGAAATACTTGTCCGCGTCATACACGGTGCCGTCGGGAGCGTTGCCGTAGACCAGCCCGCCGTGCTCCGTATCCCAGGCCATCGCCACGGCGCGGTTGAACAACTCGCGCGCGCGCGCCAGGTGCCACCTGGCCGGCGCATGCCGATCGAGGATCAGCAGCAGCTTGGCCCACTCGATCTGGTGCCCGGGCTGGAACCCCCAGGGACGGAAGATGTTGCTGCGGTCGTTACGGTTGTAGTCCCAGTCCACGCGCCAGTGGGCGTCGTAGTGCTCCCATACCAGCCCGTCGGCGAGCGCCGCCTGGCGCACGGTCATGTTGCGTGCCAGCGTGGCCGCGCGCTGCAGGTAGCGGTCTTCCCCGGTGGCTTCGTAGGCGGCCAGCCAGGCCTCGCAGGCATGCATGTTGGCGTTCTGTCCGCGGTAGGGCGACAGCTTCCAGGCCGCGTCGGCCTCGTCGGCGTAAAGGCCGTGGTCCGGTTGCCAGAAGCGGCGCTCCATCAGTTCCCAGGTCCCGGCAAGCCAGGCGCGCGCCTCCTCGAAGCCCGCTTCCACCGCCTTGGCGTACGCCAGCACCACGAAGGCCAGGCCGTAGCAGTGGTTGGTCGCATCGGCCACGCGTCCGTCATGCAGCACCCATGCGTATCCGCCGGTCGCCGGATCGAGGTGGGCCTGGCGCAGGAACTCGACGCCGTGCCGCACCGCCTCGCGGTACGCGGGATCGCCGAAGGCCTGCCAGGCCATGGCGTAGTTGAAGACGAATCGGGTGCTGCTGACCAGGTGCCGCGTGTGCCGGTCGTAGATCCCGCCGTCGTCGCGGAAGAAGTGGAAGAAGCCGCCGGCCGGGTCGATGCAGCGCGGGTGGTAGAACCGCATCGTCCGGCGGATGTGGTCCAGCAGGAATCCGCGCGAGCCGAAATCCGGCAGGGAAGGGTGCGCCGGCCGGTTCGCCGCCATGGGAACGCTCCAGGAAGGAAAGAACGGGCGCGAGCCGCAGTGTCGGGCCATCCACGTATTCGCGCCGAGGTAAGGTTACCTCCGGTGCACGCCGGCCGCATCCGGTGGCGTGCCCGGTGCTGGTCAGGCGCCGGCGGGGCTGGCCGACTGGCGCTTGACCAGGCTGAACTTCATCAGCTGGTGCTGGGGCGCGCGTTCGCGGCCCTCGCGGCGGTCGCGGATCCGCTCCAGGACCAGCGATACCGCCGCCTTGCCCATCGCGGTCACCGGCTGGCGTACCGTGGTCAGCTCCGGCCACAGCGTGGTGGCCATGGGTGTGTCGTCGAAGCCGACGATGCTCAGTTGGCCGGGGATGCGCAGGCCCATGCCATGGCCGATCGCCATGGCCGCGGCGGCCATGTCGTCGTTGGCGCAGAAGATCGCGGTGGGGCGCGGCTCCAGTGCCAGCAGCTGGCGCGCGGCGGCCAGCCCGGAGCGGTAGGTGAACATGCCCTCGGCCATGTAGGCGTCCGGCACGGGGATGCCCGCCTCGGCCAGGGTGTCCACGAATGCCTGGCGGCGCAGGCGCGCGGGCGTGTGCTTCGGATCACCCTGGATGAAGGCGATCCGGGTGTGTCCCAGTTCCAGCAGGTGCAGGGTCATGGCGCGCGCGCCGGCGTAGTCGTCGATCCGCACCGATGCCACCTGCGGCAGCGGCGTGGCGGTGGCCACGGCGACCACCGGGATGCCGCGCTGGTCCAGGTGCCCGATGGTGGCGGCCGAATCGCACAGCGGCGGCGGCACGATCACCCCGTCCACCCCGGCTTCCACCAGGCGCTGCACCGCCGCCCGCTGGCTCTGCATGCCGGAGCACTTCTCCACCAGCACCTGCGCGCCGGACAGGCTGCTCTGCTCGAGCATGCCCAGCATCAGCTGGTTGAGGTAGGCCGCCGAGGGGTTGCTGTACAGCACGCCGATGCGGGCCGATCCACGGGTGCGCAGCGAGCGGCCGGCCAGGTTCGGGCGGTAGCCCAGTGCCTGGACCGAGGCCTGGACCCGTTCGCGCAGGCCGGCGCTGACCCGGCTGTTGCCGTTGATGACGCGCGAGGCGGTCATCGGCGAGACCCCGGCGTGGCTTGCCACGTCCAGGATGGTCACCGTTGGGGAAGGCGTACGCTTGCGTTCTGGCATGGCAGGGCCGGTCAGGAGGGCCGCCGGTGCGGCCGACCCGCAAGAGTACCCGCAAGCCGCGCACCGGGGCCGCTCAGGGCGTGCGCGCGCAGACCCAGGCATCCACCCGCCGCACGCCTGCCCGTCGCAGCGCCAGGGCGGCCGCATGCAGGGTCGCGCCGGTGGTCATGACGTCGTCCACCAGCGCGACATGGTCCGGCAAAGGCCGCCGGGGCCGCACGATGAACGCCCCGCGCAGGTTGCGTCGCCGGGCCATGGCGCCCAGGTCCGACTGCGCGGCGGTGGGCCGGTGGCGCCGCAGCAGCGATGCATCCAGCGGCAGCTGCAGGGCCGTCGCCAGCGGCCGCGCAAGTTCCAGGGCCTGGTCGTAGCCGCGCTCGCGCAGGCGCCCGGGGTGCAGTGGAACCGGGACCAGCAGTCCTGGCCGTTCCACCCCGGACAGGGCGCTGGCCATCAGCCCGGCCAGCAGCCGCCCTGCCGCGAGGTCGTGGTGGAACTTGTAGCGCGGCAGCAGCCGGTCCAGCGGGGCGGCGTAGACGAACGCGGCGTGCACCGCGTGCAGCGGCGGCTCGCGGCGCAGGCAGCGGCCGCAGGTGCCGGGCGTCGCCAGCGGGATCGCGCAGCGCCGGCACGCGCAGGCGATGCGCGGCAGTGCCGCGTGGCAGGCGGCGCAGAGGTCGCGGCCGGCCTCGCCCGGTTCCCCGCAGGCCAGGCAATGGGCCGGCAGCAACGCCATCGACAGCCGTTCGAGGAGGTGCCCGATCCGTCGTGGCCCGGGCCCGGCGGGGCGCTGGTAAACCTTGAAGATCGCCATGAGGTTGACAGTTCGTGGGCGGGTTTCCAGACTGCCCGGCTCCGGTCGCCGCCGCTGTCAGGAAACGCCCCAGATGCATTCGGAAATCCGCCATGACTGGCGTCGCGACGAGCTGCTCGCGCTGTTCGACCTGCCGCTGCCGGAACTGCTGTTCCGTGCGGCCAGCGTGCACCGCGCCCATTTCGACCCGGCGCAGGTCCAGGTCTCGACCCTGCTGTCGGTCAAGACCGGCGGCTGCCCGGAGGATTGCGGCTACTGCCCGCAGGCCCAGCGCTACCACACGGGGGTCCAAGCGACCAAGCTGATGGACGTGGACGACGTGTTGAGCCGGGCGCGCGCCGCGCGCGACGCCGGCGCCTCGCGCTTCTGCATGGGCGCGGCCTGGCGCAGCCCCAAGGACCGCGACATCCCCAAGGTGGCGGCGATGATCGCCGGGGTGAAGGCGCTGGGCCTGGAGACCTGCGCCACCCTCGGCATGCTCTCGCCGGGCCAGGCGCAGGCGCTGCGCGATGCGGGCCTGGACTACTACAACCACAACCTGGATACGGCACCGGAGTTCTATGGCGACGTGATCCGTACCCGCGAGTACCAGGACCGCCTGGACACCCTCGGCCACGTGCGCGACGCGGGCCTGAAGACCTGCTGCGGCGGGATCGTCGGCATGGGCGAGACCCGCGCCCAGCGCGCCGGACTGCTGCAGGCCCTGGCCAATCTGCCGGCGCACCCGGATTCGGTGCCGATCAACCAGCTGGTGCAGGTGCCGGGTACACCGCTGGCCGGCGTCGAAGCGCTCGATCCGTTCGAATTCGTGCGCACCATCGCCGTGGCCCGCATCGCCATGCCGCGCTCGATGGTGCGCTTGTCGGCCGGGCGCGAAGCAATGTCCGACGAACTGCAGGCCATGTGCTTCATGGCTGGCGCCAACTCGATCTTCTACGGCGAACAGCTGCTGACCACCGGCAATCCGGCAACCGAGCGCGACCTGGCCCTGTTCGCGCGACTGGGACTGCATCCCATGCCAGCCGCCGTATGTGACGACAATCACGGAACATCGACGGTTGCAGGCGCTACCGTGCATTCACAGATCATCGAGCCGTTGCCTGCCTGACCGCCGGCCCCGGCCGCCACAGGCAGGGCTCCCGGGGGGGAGGGGCAGGAAGCATGGGCCGCACCGACATCCACGAACGTATCCAGGTCCGGCACCGGCTCCGAGAGTCGCAGGGCCGGCTGCGCCATCGCCGCACGATCAGCCGGCGCGACGGCGTGCGCCTGGAGGTGGACGGGCGCTGGCTGGAAGGCTTCTGCGGCAACGACTACCTGGGCCTGGCCTCGCAGTTCGAGGTGGCAGCCGCGCTGCAGGACGCCTCCGCGCGCGAAGGCGCCGGCGCGACCGCCTCGCACCTGGTGTGCGGCCACCATGCCCTGCACGAACAGCTCGAGCGCGAGGTGGCCGAGTGGCTGGGGGTGCCGCGCGCGCTGCTGTTCGGCAGCGGCTTCGCCGCGAACCTGGCGGTGCAGCAGGCCCTGCTCGAGGACGGGGATGTCTGCGTGCAGGACCGGCTCAACCACGCCAGCCTGATCGACGCCACGCGCCTGGCCGGCGCGCGCCTGCGCCGCTATCCGCACCTGGATGCCGAAGGCGCGCTGCGCCAGCTGCGTGGCACCGGCGATGGCGCGGCGATGCTGGCCACCGACGGGGTGTTCAGCATGGACGGCGATATCGCCCCACTGCGCTCGCTGTCGCTGGTGGCGCGCACCGGCGAGGCCCTGCTGTACGTGGACGATGCTCATGGCGTCGGCGTGCTCGGCCCGCAGGGCCGCGGCACCGTGGCCGAAGCCGGCCTCGGGGTATCCGACGTCCCGCTGCAGCTGGTCACCTTGGGCAAGGCGCTGGGCGGCTACGGCGCGCTGGTGGCCGGTGATGCCGACCTGGTAGAGCACCGGGCCGGCACCGCACGCCCGTACCTGTACACCACCGCCCTGCCGCCGGCGCTGGCGGCCGCTTCGCTGGCGGCGGTGCGCCTGGCCCGGCGCGACGACTGGCGCCGTGAGCGCCTGCGTGAGCTGGTGGCCCTGTTCCGCGAAGGCGCCAGCCGCTTCGGCCTGGACCTCATGCCCGCGTCCACCCCGATCCAGCCGGTGCTCTGCGGCAGCGAGGCGCGCGCACTGGCGATGTCCGCGGCGGTCGAGAGGGCCGGCTTCATGGTCACGGCGATCCGCCCGCCGACCGTGCCCGAGGGCGGGTCACGCCTGCGCGTGACCCTCTCGGCCCTGCACACCCCGCAGCAGGTGCAGGGATTGCTTGCCGCCATTGCCGACGCGCGCGACCGCGTCGACAGCGGACGCGAAGCCGTGGCGTGAATACCGCCGCGCCAGCGCCGGAACGCCGGCAGGTGTGGATGGCGATGTCCGAGCTGTACCTGGACACCGACATCGACGCCGCGGTGCTGGGGCGCGTGGCCGAGGAAGTCGCGCTTTCACCGTACTCGCTGGCCGAACTGGAACGGATCCTCCGCTACGAGGTGCATCCGGTCCTGGTCTCCAACCTCCACAGCGTGGCCGGCGAGTGGTCCGGTTTCGACCCGGACTGGCTGGTCCAGGCCATCGGCGCCTACCTGCGGCGTCCGTGGCCGGTGCGCTGGTGGCGCGCGCGGTTCATGCGCAGCCACGCCGTGGTGCTCTGGCACCGGCTGATCCGGCGCATCGCCGCGGTCCGCCGGCGCTGAGCCTGCACCCCGGGCGCGCCATGGGCGCCCGGGACTCGGCGCCGGCCATGCTTGCGCGCGGTGGCGGCATCCGCATGTCCGGACAGCACATCCTGGGGGCAGGGAGAGGACCCGCCTCGCGGGGGCGCCGCCCCGGTGCCCCCGGGTTCTGCACGACGTGCCGCATGGGCCGCCGCGCGGCGTCCCCGCCGGTGGGCGACGCCGTCGGCAGCCCGCCCGCCTCCGGGCGGCCTGCGGCGCACGATGGCTTCGGCGACAATGCGCCATGCATATCGAAACCCTGGGCAGCGGCCCGGACCTGGTCCTGATCCACGGCTGGGCGCTGCACGGCGGCGTGTTCGCACCGCTGGCCGAGCGCCTGGCCGCGCACGCCCGCCTCCACCTCGTCGACCTGCCGGGCCATGGCCACAGTCGCGGCAGTACGGTCCCGCTGGAGCCGGCGATGGTCGCCAGCGAGATCGCCGCGCGAACGCCGCCGGCGGTCTGGCTCGGCTGGTCGCTGGGAGGGCTGTTCGCGTTGCGTGCGGCCAGCTCGCTGCCGACGGTGCGCGGGCTGGTGATGGTTGCCGCCACCCCGCGCTTCGTGCGCGGGCCCGAGTGGCCACATGCGGTCGACCCCGCGGTGTTCGGCCAGTTCGCGCACGACCTGGCGCAGGACTACGACACCACCCTGGAGCGCTTCATTGCGCTGGATACCCTCGGTTCGGAGCATGGCCGCGCCGAGTTGAAATCGTTGCGCACCCTGTTGCGTGCACGCGGCCAGCCCGAGCCGGAGGCCCTGCAGGCCGGCCTGCGGCTGCTGGAAACCACCGACCTGCGCCGCAGCCTGCCATCGCTGGCGATACCCAGCCTGTGGCTGGCCGGTCGTCGCGACCGGCTGGTGGATCCGCGCGGCATGGCCGCCGCGGCGTCCCGTGCGCCGGGCGCGCGCCTGGTCGAGTTGGCCGGCGCCGGCCACGCACCGTTCCTCGGGCACGTCGACGCGGTCGCGGCGGAACTGCGGACTTTCCTCGACAATACCGCTCCCTGAGCCAGCCCCCGCCGATGGATCCCGTATTCGACTCCCGCCAGGTGCGCCGCGCCTTCTCGCGCGCCGCCGCCGGCTATGACGCGGCCGCCGCGCTGCAGGCCGAGGTGCGCACGCGCCTGCTCGACTCGCTGGCCTACCTCGACGATACGGTGCCTTCGGTGGTGCTGGACGTCGGCAGCGGCACCGGCCACGCCGCCGCGGCCATGCGCAAGCGCTGGCCGAAGGCGCAGGTGGTCGCGATGGACCTGGCGCTGCCGATGCTGCGCCAGGCCCGGCGCCAGGCCGGCTGGTGGAAGCCTTTCCCGCGGGTGTGCGCCGACGCGCGCGCGCTGCCGCTGGCCGACGCCAGCGTGGACGTGATCTTCTCCAACCTGTGCCTGCAATGGGTGGAGGACCTGCCCGGCGTCTTCGCCGGCTTCCGCCGCGTGCTCAGGCCCGGCGGGATGCTGCTGTTCTCCAGCTTCGGGCCGGAGACCCTGGCCGAGCTGCGCGAGGCCTTCTCGGTCGCCGACGAGGCCCCGCACGTCAGTCCGTTCGCGCCGATCTCCGCCTTCGGCGACGCACTGATGCACGCCGGCTTCCGCGATCCGGTGCTGGACCGCGACATGTTCACCCTGACCTATCCGGAGCTGCCTGCGCTGATGCGCGAGCTGCGTGCCATCGGCGCGACCAACGCGCTTTCCTCGCGCCGGCGCAGCCTGACCGGCCGCGCCCGGTTCGCCGCCGCCGCAGCGGCCTACGAGGGAATGCGCGATGGGGCCGGCCGGCTTCCCAGCAGCTGGGAAGTGATCTATGCCCAGGCCTGGGCACCGGATCCGGGCGCGCCGATCCGCCAGGGCGGACACGAGGTGGCGGCGGTGCCGCTGTCGTCGATTCCGATCCGGCGCCGCAGTCTCTGACGCCACGTCTGGCCTCTGCGGGGCGGGTTGGCGGGATGCGCGCACATCGCGTAAGCCTGCGGAACCGGCGCGAGGCACGGACCGACCGTGCAGGTGGCCGGTGCGGGTGGACGTCCGGGCGCGCTTGCCTGCCCGGGCCGCGCGCGGTCCTGGCCCTCCGGAGGGTGGACGCGTTACCCCGAAACCTGCGCGATCCAGTCCTGCAGGTTGTAGTAGTTGCTGACCCGGGTGATGCGCCCGTCGCGGATGTCGAAGAACGCGCCGCCAGGCAGCACGTAGGCCTGGCCCCTGGCAGGCGGCAGGCCCTCGTCATCGGCCAGGTACTGGCCGTGGACCACGTACTCGGCCGCAGCGCGCGTGCCGTCACCGGTGGCCATCACGACGATTTCCCGAAGCTGCTCGCGGTAGCTGCGGTCCATCCGCCGCATGAAAGATGCGAAAGCCTCGCGGCCGGTTTCGCGCGGGCCCTGGTTGAGGTCGTGGGCCACGTCGTCGGCCAGCAGCGCCAGCATCGCCGGCCGGTCGCCACGGTTGAACGCATCGTAGTAGGCGCGGACCACGGCGGTCGCGCGGAACTGGGGGGTGTCACCGTCGGCATGCATGGCGTGGGCCCGCGATGGGGCGACCGGGATGGCGGCCTTCAGGTCGCGCGCATCACCAGGTCGCGGTGGAAGAAGTAGACCTCCTGCAGCAGGAACCGCCACTGGGTCTGGAAACTGCGGAACCTCGTGCTCGGGGTCGGGGAGCCGCGCGCCTCGATCTCCAGCTGCCGGCACAGGCGCAGGGCGCGCGCCATGTGCAGCGGATCGCTGACCACGATCGCGCGGCGCAGCTGCCGCTCCCGCATCAACTCGCGCGCCTGCAGCAGGTTCTGCAGCGTGGTCCGCGAGGAGGTCTCGATCAGGATCGCCGACGCCGGAATGCCCTGGCGCACGGCGTAGCGCTGCGCCACCTGCGATTCGGCGAAACGCGCGCCCGTCCCATAGCCGCCGGTGAACAGCAGCACCGGGGCATAGCCATCGCGATACAGGGTCAGGCCATGGCGGATGCGCTCCTCGAACACGGGCGAGGGGCGGGCGTCGTAGGCCGCGGCACCGAGCACGATGATCGCGTCGGCCGGGGCGGCCTCGTCGCGGTGTCCGACCCAGACGATCCATCCGGCGACGCCGCACACCCACAGCACGCCCAGCACCATCAGCCGCCACAGCCAGCGGCCCACGCCGCCGCGCCGGCGGCGGCCCGATCTCACGCGTGCCAAGGAAGGGCCTCCCGTTCCACGTTGTCTCCGGTCAGGCGCACGCCGGCGGCGAAAACCTCGTCGGCGGCGGGCAGGTGCGCACTCATGTCGCAAGGTTAACTGAACGCCTCACCGGCTGGCTGCCGGACCGGCGCCCGGCGCGGCGCCGCGCGCGTCGGGGTTAAGCACGGATTCAATGCGTGGCGCCGAAGCTGCGGGCATACGTACGGGGGATCTGCCCATGAAACTGAGGATGCTGACCGGACTGGCTTGCGTGCTGGCGCTGTCCGGATGCGCGACCTACGACTACGTGGGCGGCGGCGGGTACGACGGTGGCTACTACACCGGCGCGCCGCGCACCGAGTACCGCTACTACGACTACGGCTATCCGTACTACGGGTACAGCCCCGGCGTCTCGCTGGGGATCACCTACGGGTATCCGTCCTATGGATACCCGGTGTACCGCTATGACCGCTACCGCCCGTACGGCTATGCGGGCTACCCGCACTTCCATGGCGTGCCCTACCGTCCACCGGTGCGTCCCGGTGGCCACCACGGCGGCCGTCCCGACGCCAACGCGCCGCCCCACGCCCAGCCGGACCATGACCGGCCGCGCGACCGTGCGCCCTGGCGTGATCTGGAACGCCTGCGCAGGGAACAGGACGCCCGTCCCCAGCGGCCTGGCCCGCGGATGGACATGCAGACCCGTCCCACCGACGGCCAGTTCCGCGGGCGTCCCGGCGCGGGCAACCCGCCGCCGGCCGGCATCCGTCCCAGTCCGGGGAACGACATCCGCTCCCCGGACCGCATGCCTTCGCCCGAATTCCGTCCGCGTCCTGCATCCGGCGGGGCCGGTCCGGCCGGCCAGGGCGCGAACCTGCGCCAGCGTCAGGCGGCGGCAGCCCAGCCCACCTACGAGCGCCGCCGGGTGGTGGAACCGGCCAACGCCCCCGCGCCGGTGCAGCGTTCGACCCCGATGGAGCGCTCGGCCCCGGTGGAGCGGAGCCGGCCGGTATCGGCCCCGCGTCCGGCACGTGTTGCCCCGTCGGCACCCCGGAGTGAGACCGGGCGCACGCGGGAGCGCTGAAAATACGCTTGCGTTTGTGGGCCGCGGCCCGGCAAGCTAGCGACGACTGACCGGGGGCGTCAGCTTGTGACCCAGCCCGGCCAAGCCATGTCGATGTCCGGCAGGGAAATCTGGATCCCCCCTGTTCCGGCCCTGCCGGACGTCGGCACCCATAGGACAGCCCGGCCATCGTGCCGGGCTGTCGTCTTTTGCGGGCCAGGGGCAGGCGCGTGGCCCGTCATGCGGGCCTGATGGCCGTCTCGACGCCAATCGCGCAAAAAAAGGGGGCCGGCAGTCCCCCGACTGCCGGCCCCAGGCTTCCCCATCGCGCGCATGACCGGCCCCTGTTCCAATTCCGGTCAGCGCCCCCCGACGCAGTGCCGCGAGTGGGTGCATGGAGGTATATCCGCACGAAGCGTGCCAAACTTTAGGCCCGCGCCTGAAATTTCCTTGCCGGCCCCCCGAGGGTGCCCGGCAAGGGTGAGACCCCATGTCCGCATCCTTCCATCAGTACGAGGTCATCGTGATCGGCGGTGGCCATGCCGGGACCGAGGCCGCCCTGGCGTCGGCGCGTTCCGGCGCCCGGACCCTGCTGCTGACCCACAACATCGAGACCGTGGGCGCGATGAGCTGCAACCCGGCCATCGGCGGCATCGGCAAGGGCCATCTGGTCCGGGAGATCGACGCGCTGGGCGGGGCCATGGCCCACGCCGCCGACCTGTCCGGCATCCAGTGGCGAACCCTCAATGCCTCCAAGGGGCCGGCCGTGCGCGCCACCCGCTGCCAGGCCGACCGCAGCCTGTACCGCGCGGCCATCCGGCGCATCGTCGAGAGGCAGCCGAACCTGGCCGTGTTCCAGGCCGCCGTGGACGACCTGCTCATCGACGGCGACGCCGTGCGCGGGGTCATCACCCAGACCGGGCTGCGCTTCGAAGCCCCGGCCGTGGTCCTGACCGCTGGCACCTTCCTGGCCGGCAAGGTCCATATCGGCCAGACCACCTACGCGGCCGGGCGCATGGGCGACCCGCCGGCCACCACCCTGGCCGCGCGCCTGCGCGAGCGTCCGTTCGCCATCGACCGGCTCAAGACCGGCACCCCG
>JBQGEI010000217.1:0-7069 GCA_052039535.1 Pseudoxanthomonas sp. | reverse complement strand
CGCAGCCTGGTCGAGCAGGGTGCCACCCGGGAAGTGGTCCCGGACTACTACTCGGTCAAGGAGGCGATCTTCCCGTTCGCCAAGTTCCAGGGCGTGGACCCGATCCTCGGCCCGGAGATGCGCTCCACCGGCGAGGTGATGGGCGTGGGACGCAGCTTCGGCGCGGCCATGGCGCGCGCGCAGGAAGCCGGCGGGATCAAGGCGCCGGCCCCCGGCAAGGCCTTCGTCTCGGTGCGCGACCCGGACAAGAAGCGCGTGCTGCCGGTGGCGCAGGCGCTGGTCGAACGCGGCTTCAGCATCGTGGCCACCCGCGGCACCGCGGCCTGGCTGCAGGAGAACGGCGTGGCGTGCTCGGTGGTCAACAAGGTCGCCGAAGGCCGTCCGCACATCGTCGATTCGATCAAGAACGGCGAGATCGCCTACATCGTCAACACCACCGAAGGCCGTGCGGCGATCTCCGACTCGTTCTCCATCCGCCGCGAGGCGCTGCAGCAGCGCGTGACCTACTCGACCACCATCGCCGGTGCCAGGGCGCTGGTGCATTCGCTGGAATTCCGCGGCACCGGCCCGGTCTGGTCGCTGCAGGAGCTGCACAAGGAGCTGCAATCATGAGAGCCCCGATGACGGTCAAGGGCGCCCAGCGCCTGCGCGAGGAGCTGGACCACCTCAAGTCGGTCAAGCGCCCCGAGGTGATCGCGGCCATCGCCGAGGCGCGCGGCCACGGCGACCTCAAGGAGAACGCCGAATACCACGCCGCGCGCGAGCAGCAGGGCTTCATCGAAGGCCGCATCCAGCAGCTGGAGAGCGAGCTGTCGCATGCCGACCTGATCGACGTGACCAAGCTCAATGCCGGGAGCAAGGTGGTGTTCGGCGCCACCGTAACCCTGGCCGACGTGGATACCGACGAGGAAGTCCGCTACCAGATCGTTGGCGACCTGGAGGCGGACATCAAGCAGCGGCTGATCGCCATCTCCTCGCCAGTGGCGCGTGCGCTGATCGGCAAGGAGGAGGGCGACTCGGTCACGATCGACGCACCTGCCGGCCAGCGCGAGTACGAGATCGTAAGCGTCGAGTACCTGGGCTGAGCCCGGCGCGATGACCACCATCGCGCTGCTGCTGCCTGCCCGGGACCGGTTGCCGGGAACCCTGCCACCGGCCGCGGCGCGTGCCTGCGGCCGTGCGGACCGGGCGCAGCTGGAGGCCGGCAGCCGCGCGCAGCTGCGCCGCCACTTCCGCCTGGCGCCGGACCACTGGCCGGTCGCCGCGCTGACCCGCCGCGCCGACGCCGGGGCCGATGCCGGCGACGCGCTGTGGCTGCGTGCCGACCCCGCGCACGTGGCCCCGGACCTCAGTGGCGTGCGCCTGCTTGGCTGGGGCGAGGGCCTGGGGCTGGATCCGCTGGACGCGCAGGCGCTACTGCCGGTGCTGCGTCCGCTGTTCGGCGATGCCGGCTATGAACTGGACGCGCCGCATCCGGCGCGCTGGTACCTGCGCCTGCCGCCCGGCACGCCGCTGCCGGCGTTCGCCGCACCCGAGGACGCGGTGGGCGAGGACCTGTTCGGCAGCATTCCGCAGGGCGAGGATGCGGTCTCGCGCCGCTGGCGCACCCTGATCACCGAGGTGCAGGTCGCGCTGCACCAGCATCCGTGGAACCGCGCGCGTGCCGACCACGGACGGGTCTCGGTCAACTCGCTCTGGTTCTGGGGCGCGGGCGTGGCGCCGGACAGCGTGCAGTCGCCCTACATGAACGTGCGCAGCCCCGACCCGCTGCTGCAGGCCCGGGCCGGCGAGGCCGGGGCCGCCACCGCGGCGCCGGCCACCGCCGCTACGGCCAGCGGCATCGGCGACAGCCTGGTCGACCTGCGCCACCTGCGATCGCTGGAGATACTGGGGGCGCAGGTGCTGCCGCCGTTGCTGTCATCGATGGAACGCGACGAGTACGACACCCTGCTGCTGGATTTCGAGGACGGGATCCGCCTGCGGATCCGGCAGAGCCAGCGCTGGCGCCTGTGGCGCGGGCCGCTGCGCTCGCTCGACGCGTGAGCCGCGCCCGGTGAGCGCCGGAATGCCCTGCATCCGCCGCCGCGACCCGGTGACCGCGGCGGGCTGGCCCGCGCAGGTGCCGCCGCTGCTGCAGCGGATCTACGCCGCGCGCGGCGCCGCACGGATCGAACTGGCGCGCCCGCGCCTGGCCGACCTGCTGCCGCCCGAGGGCCTGGGCGGGCTGGATACCGCCATCGGGCTGCTGGCCGCGGCGATCGCCGGGCAGCGCCACATCGTGGTGGTGGGCGATTTCGACTGCGATGGCGCCACCGCATGCGCGGTCGGCGTGCGTGGCCTGCGCATGCTCGGTGCCCGGCGGGTATCGCACGCGGTGCCCAACCGCATGGTCCACGGCTACGGGCTCTCGCCGGCGCTGGTGGACGAACTTGCCGCGCTGCAGCCGGACCTGCTGGTCACGGTGGACCACGGCATCGCCTGCCATGCCGGCGTCGCCGCCGCGCGCGCACGCGGGTGGCAGGTGCTGGTCACCGACCACCACCTGCCGGGGCCGCAGCTGCCGCCGGCGGACGCCATCGTCAACCCGAACTGCATTGGCGACGCGTTTCCCAGCAAGTACCTGGCCGGCGTGGGCGTGATCTTCTACGTGCTGGTGGCGCTGCGCCGCCACCTGCGCCAGGCCGGCACGCTCCCGCAGGGCGAGCCGGACCTGTCGAGCCTGCTGGACCTGGTCGCGGTGGGGACCATCGCCGACCTGGTGCCGCTGGACGCCAACAACCGTGCCCTGGCGGCGGCCGGGCTGCGCCGCCTGCGTGCGGGGCAAGGCTGCGCCGGGCTGCGCGCACTGGTGGAGGTCTGCGGCCGCGACCCGGCCTGCCTGACCGCCGCCGACATCGGCTTCGCGGTGGGGCCGCGGCTCAACGCGGCCGGGCGGCTGGAGGACATGTCCGTCGGGATCGAATGCCTGCTCACCGATGACCCGGTGCGGGCCCGTGAACTGGCCGGCATCCTCAACGAGATCAATGCCGAGCGCCGCGCGGTGCAGCAGCTGATGACCGACGAGGCCGAGGCTGCGCTGGCCCGCGCCCGGGTTGACCAGGGAACGCCGCCGCTGGCGCCGTGCCTGTTCGATCCGGAGTGGCACCCCGGGGTGGTCGGCCTGGTGGCGTCGAAGATGAAGGAGCGCCTGCACCGGCCGGTGCTGGCCTTCGCCCCGGCCGAGCCGGGGTCGCAGCTGCTGCGCGGGTCGGCGCGCTCGATCCCGGGTTTCCATATCCGTGATGCGCTGGCGGCGGTGGACGCGCGCCATCCGGGGCTGGTCCAGCGCTTCGGCGGCCACGCCATGGCTGCCGGTCTGAGCCTGGAACTGGCGCGGCTGCCCGAGTTCGAGCAAGCCTGGCAGGCGCATGCGCGCGCGATGCTGGACGACGCCCTGCTGCAGGCCGAGCTGCTCAGCGACGGCGAACTGCTGCCGCAGGAGTTCGACCGGTTCCATGCCGAGGCCCTGCGCGACGGCGGGCCATGGGGCCAGGGCTTTCCGGAGCCGCTGTTCGACGGCCATTTCGAGGTCCTGGAATGGCGTCCGGTCGGCGAGCGCCACCTGCGCCTGAGGCTGCGCCATGCATACCGGCGCGAGCCGCTGGCGGCGATCCACTTCGGCGGATGGAAGGGCAGCCCGCCGGCGCCGCACCTGCACCTGGCCTACCGCCTGCAGCCGGACGACTATCGCGGGGGCGACGCGGTGCAGCTGGTGGTCGAGCACGCCGTCCCGGCCTGAGCCCCGGTGGGGGACGGGGCCGGGCGTTCACGCCAGCGCAGGCCGAACAGCGGGCGCAACGGCCGGATCCGCCGGATCACCTCGTAGGCTGCGAAGCACGCGCCGAAGGTGACCACCACCAGCAGCGGACCTTCCAGCACCGGTTGCATCTCCAGGCGTTGAAGGTGGTGGGCGGCGACCACGGTCACCGTCTGGTGCAGGATGTACACCGGGAACACCGCCGCCACCAGGTAGCGCAGCACGGGGCCGTCGCCGGGTGCCAATCGCCGCGCGAAGCCGAGCACCGCCACGATGGCGCACCACTGGTCCGTCCCCCAGCACATGCGCATGGCCAGTCGCAGTGCCTGCGGCGGTTCGCTGTCCGCATACGCGAGCATGTAGCCGACCTGCGCAACCCACGTGCCCAGCCACAGCAGCAGGGCCGGCCAGCGCAGGCGCAGCGCCGCGTCCCAGAAGCCGGCACCGCGCGCGACCAGGAAGCCGAGCAGGAACACGCCGAAGTACTGGACGTGGTTGTACCAGTCGTCGACCAGGGCATGGGTCGAGCCGAAGCGGCCGACCAGCAGCATCCGCGCCAGGCCGAGGCCCAGCGCCGGCCACAGCAGCAGCCCCCAGCCGGACAGGCGCCGGTCCAGCGCCGTGCCGGCCCGCTCCAGCAGCGGCTGCGCCATCCACCATAGCAGCCACAACGCAACGGTGTAGACCCACAGGTAGGCGACGAACCACAGGTGGTTCCAGGTCGGCAGCGCCAGGCAACCGGACGCATCGCAGAACGAACCGTCACCGCGCAGGTAGCGGGCCCAGAATGCGAGGTAGCCGTCGTGGTAGCCGCCCGGCAGCTGCTCGACCACCTCGTAATAGGACTGCGGCGGAACGATCACCGCCATCCCGAACAGCAGCGGCACCAGCAGCCGCCAGGAGCGTGCGCCCAGGAAGCGGGGCCGGCCGCCGTGCGCCGCGGCCTGTCGCTGCGCACGGGCCAGCAGGAAGGCGCTGGCCACGCCGGACACCAGGAACAGCAGCGACAGCCGCCAGGGTGCGGTGAGCATCATGGCGGGCTCCAGCGCGGGGCTGGCGTGCGGGCTGTTCACGTGCCAGTCCCAGGTCACGTAATACATGCCGACGTGGTACAGGACGAGCAGGCCAAAGGCGCATACACGCACCCAGTCCAGATCGTGGCGGCGGAGGCCGGGGGTCGGCGGGGCAGGTGGCTGGTGCATCTGGCGGTTCCTGTTTCGACGACGGGACTTTGCCCGCCAGCGACCGCCATGGAGCGCGCGCAGTGACCACCCGTGGCGACCCGGGGACGGATCGCGGGCCCGCGGGGACGAAGCGGGGCCGGCGGCGGCACCGGCTGGCTAGAATGCGCCGATGCCTGCTGCCGGTCGCACCCTCTACCAACGCTACCGCCCCTGGCGCCACTGGGCCGAGGCCGGCTACTGGATTGCGCTGTGCGCGGTCAACGCGGTCGCCAACAGCTACACGGTGATCAGCGACGTCAACAAGACCGGGCTGCCCTTCGCCGCGTGGGAGGTGGCGGTGTGGGAGGGCAGCAGCGCGCTGATGTGGCTGCTGCTGGTCTGGCCGATCGCCTGGGTCAGCCGCCGTTTCCCGTTCCACCTGGACACCTGGTGGCGGCAGTTGCCGGTCCACCTGCTGGTCAGCATCGGCGTATCCCTGGTGCATGTGGTTGGCATGGTCGGCCTGCGCACGCTGGCCTACTCGCTCCAGGACACCACCTACGCGTTCGGCCACTGGCCCCGCGAGCTGCTCTACGAGTATGTCAAGGACGTGCGCACCTACGCCGGAATGGTGGTGGTGATGAGCCTGTACCGGCTGGTGCTGCGCCGGCTGCAGGGCGAGGCCAGCCTGCTGTCCGCGCCGGACGAGGGGCCGCCGCTGGAATCGCTGGAGCGGCCGGAGCGCTTCCTGGTGCGCAAGCTCGGGCGCGACTTCCTGGTGGCCGCCGCCGACATCGAATGGCTGCAGGCGGCGGGCAACTACGTCAACCTGCGTGTGCGCGGCCATGACTACCCGCTGCGCAGCACCCTGGCCGGCATCCAGGAAAGGCTGGATCCGCGCCGGTTCGTGCGCATCCACCGCAGCCACCTGGTCGCGCTGGACCAGGTGGCTTCGATCGAGCCGATGGATACCGGCGATGCCCGCGTGCACATGAAGGACGGCAGCGTGCTGCCGTGCAGCCGCCGCTACCGGCAGGCCCTGCGCGAGCGGATCGACGGCCAGGGCCCGGACGGGCGCTAGGCCAGCTCGGGCTGCAGCCCGACCCCCAGCCGGTTCCAGGCGCTGATGAGGGCCACGGCCATGGTCAGGGTGGCGATGCCGGCCGGGTCGAAGTGGGGCTGCAACGCCGCGTAGGTCGCGTCGGCCGGGGCGCCGGAGGGCAGGGTGGCAAGGGCCTCGGCCCAGGCCAGCGCCGCGCGCTCGCGCGGATCGAAGAACCGGCTGTCACGCCATCCGGCCAGGGTGTGCAGCTTGCGCGGGTCCACCCCGGCCTTGTGCAGCGCCCCGGCATGCATGTCCATGCAGTAGGCGCACCCGTTGATCTGCGATACCCGCAGGAATACCAGTTCGACCAGGGTGGGCTCCAGCGCGCCTTCGTGGACGGCGGTGCTGGCGGCGTAGAGGGCCTTGAACGCGGCGGGGACGTACGTCGGGTAATCGACCCGGTGGAACTTCATGGCGGTCTGCTCCCGGTGGCCACCATGGCCACCTTCACCACCAGGACGTGCCGGCGGAGGCGCCCGTGACAGCCAGCTTTTCCGGATTGGCGACGGTGTACAGCGCGGTGATCCGTCCGCCGGCGCTGGCGGCCACCGTGATCCCCACCAGCTGCCCGCTCCGGTAGCGCAGGACCGCCGGCTCGCCGTTGGCCAGGCCCAGCTGCCAGCGCACCGTCCGGTCGCCCCGGCGCGCCACCGCCCAGAACAGCCGCGCAATGCGCTCGGCCCCGTGCAACGGCCGGATCGCCGCCAGCGCCTTGCCGCCGCCGTCGGAGACCAGCTGCGCGTCGGCGTGCAGCAGCGCCTGTATCGCCTCGCGGTCGCCCCCGCGCGCGGCGTGCATGAACTTCTCCAGCAGGCGCCGGTGGTGCAGGGGGTCGACCCCGAACCGGGGCCGCGCCTCGGCGACGCGGCCGCGGGCACGGTGCACCATCTGCCGGCAGGCGGCCTCGCTGCGCTCCAGCAGGGCGGCGATGGCGGCGTAGTCGTGGTCGAACACCTCGCGCAGCAGGAAGGCGGCGCGCTCTTCCGGACCCAGCCGCTCGAGCAC
>JBQGEI010000216.1:0-4991 GCA_052039535.1 Pseudoxanthomonas sp. | reverse complement strand
CCCGGGCTACGGGAGCTAGGGGGGCGCGAGGGCGAAGGGCAACGGGCCGGAGCCTGCCTGCCCTCACCGCATCGTCGGCATCACGAACTCGGCGCCCGCTGCACCCTCTGGCCATCGGGCGGTGACCGTGCGCAGCCGGGTGAAGAAGCGCACCCCGTCCGGACCATGCATGTGCAGCGGACCGAACAGCGAGCGCTTCCAGCCGCCGAAGCTGTGGAACGCCATGGGCACCGGGATCGGCACGTTGATCCCGACCATGCCGGCCTGCACCCGGCGCGCGTACTCGCGCGCGGCACCCCCGCTGCGGGTGAAGACCGCCGTTCCGTTGCCGAACTCGTGGCTGTCCACCAGTGCCAGCGCGGCCTCGAAGTCCGGCACCCGCACCACGCAAAGCACCGGGCCGAAGATCTCCTCGCGCCACAGGCGCATGCCCGGCTGCACGTGGTCGAACAGGCTGCCGCCAAGGAAGAAGCCGGGGCCGGAGGCGCAGGGATGGCGGCGGCCGTCGACCACGAGGGTGGCACCGTCGGCCACCCCGGCATCGATCGCGGCGCGCACCCGGGCGCGGTGTGCGGCATCGACCAGCGGACCCATGTCCGGGTCCTCGACTCCAGGCCCGATGCGCAGTCCGCGCACGCGTGCCGCCAGCGCCTCCACCAGTGCATCGGCTACCGGCTCGCCCACGCAGACCGCCACCGAAATGGCCATGCAGCGCTCGCCCGCCGAGCCATAGGCCGCGCCGAGCAGTGCGTCCACCACCAGGCCCAGGTCCGCGTCCGGCAACACCACCGCGTGGTTCTTGGCCCCGCCCAGCGCCTGCACGCGCTTGCCGCGCTCGCTGCCGCGGCTGTACAGGGCCGAGGCCACCGGGGTGGAGCCGACGAAGGACAGCGCCTGCACCCGCGGCTCGTCCAGCAGCGACTCCACCGTGCCGCGGTCGCCGTGCACCACGTTGAACACGCCTTCCGGCAGTCCCGCCTCGGCCAGCAGCCCGGCCAGGTGCAGCGCCGCCGACGGCACCTTCTCCGAGGGCTTGAGCACGAAACTGTTGCCGCAGGCCAGGGCCACCGGCGCCATCCACAGCGGGACCATCACCGGGAAGTTGAACGGGGTGATCCCGGCGACCACGCCCAGCGGCATGCGCTCGCTCCAGCTGTCCACGTCACGGCCCACCGCGGCCGAATACTCGCCCTTGAGCAGCTGCGGGATGCCGGCGGCGAACTCCACCACCTCCATGCCGCGGGTCACCTCGCCGCGCGCGTCGGACAGGGTCTTGCCGTGCTCGGCGGTGATCATCCGCGCCAGCGTGCCGGCGTCGCGCTCGACCAGCGCCCGCAGCCGGAACATCACCCGGGCCCGCTGCAGCGGCGGAGTGGCCGCCCAGCCCGGGAACGCGGCCTGGGCTGCGTCCACCGCCGCACGGACTTCGGCGTTGCCGGCCAGCGGTACGTGCGCGGTGACCTGGCCGGTGGCCGGGTCGAACACCTCGCCCCTGCGGCCGCTGTCGCCGGGCCGGGCCTGGCCGGCGATGTGGTGGTGCAGCTGTCGGGTCATGGCGGTCCTGTGTGCGGGGACAGAGGCGGGCGTCAGGACGCCAGTGCCTCGGTGGCCGGGGTGAAGGGAAGCGACAGCGCGTCGGCCACGGCACGGTGGGTGATGCGCCCGGCGTGCACGTTGAGCCCGTTGCGCAGGTGCACGTCGTCGGCCAGGGCCTGGGCCGCGCCCTTGCCGGCCAGTTCCAGTACCCGCGGCAGGGTGGCGTTGGTCAGGGCGAAGGTGGAGGTGCGCGCGACCGCTCCGGGCATGTTGGCCACGCAGTAATGGATGATCCCGTCGACCTCGTAGGTGGGCGCCTGGTGGGTGGTGGGGCGGCTGGTCTCGAAGCAGCCGCCCTGGTCGATGGCCACGTCCACCAGCACCGAGCCGGCGCGCATCAGCCCCAGCTGGGCCCGGGTGACCAGCCGCGGTGCGGCGGCGCCGGGCACCAGCACCGCACCGATCACCAGGTCGCTGCGCGGCAGGCGGTCTTCGATGGAGTCCCGGGTGGAATAGAGGGTGGAGATGCGGTCGCCGTGGAGATCGTCGATCTGGCGCAGGCGTTCGAGCGAGCGGTCGACCACGGTGACCCGCGCGCCCAGTCCCATGGCCATGCGCGCGGCATTGAGCCCGACCGTGCCGCCGCCGATCACCAGCACCTCGGCCGCGGCCACCCCCGGCACGCCGCCAAGCAGCACACCGGAGCCACCCTGGGCCTTTTCCAGCGCATGCGCGCCGGCCTGGATCGCCATGCGTCCGGCGACCTCGCTCATCGGCGCCAGCAGTGGCAGGCCGCCGGCGGCGTCGGTCACGGGCTCGTAGGCGATCGCGGTGGCGCCGGAGGCCAGCAGCGCCTCGGCCTGGGCACGGTCCGGCGCCAGGTGCAGGTAGGTGAAAAGCACCTGGCCGGCGCGCAGCATCGCGCATTCGGCCGGCTGTGGTTCCTTGACCTTGACCACCAGCTCGGCGCGTCCGTAGACCTCGGCGGCGTTGTCGACCAGCTGCGCGCCGGCGGCCTCGTAGGCCTCGTCGGGCAGGCCGGCACCAAGCCCCGCGCCGCGCTGGACCAGCACCTGGTGCCCGTGGGCGGACAGTTCGCGCGCGCCAGCCGGGGTGAGCCCGACGCGGTATTCGTGGATCTTGGTTTCAGTGGGGACGCCAACGAGCATGAGCGGTTCTCCGTTGCGGAAGCCTTGCCGGCGTCAGACCGTCGCCAGCACCTGGCCCAGCATCGAGAACATGTCGTCGATGTGCCGTCGTTCGGCGATCAGCGGCGGGGACAGGGCGATGGTGTCGCCGGTGGTGCGCACCAGCAGGCCCGTGCGGAACGCCTGCTCCAGCACCTGGTAGCCGCGCGCACCCGGCGCGCCCTCGCGCGGCGCCAGCTCGATCGCGCCGACCAGCCCGTAGTTGCGGATGTCGACGATGTCCGGGTTGCTCGAACGCAGGCCGTGCAGGCCGTCGGCCCAGTAGTCCTCCAGCTCCAGCGCCCGGGTCAGCAGGCCTTCCTCGAGGTAGGTGTCCAGGGTGGCCAGGCCGGCGGCGCAGGCCAGCGGATGGCCGCTGTAGGTGTAGCCGTGGAACAGGTCGATCGCCCCTTCCGGGCCCTGCATGAAGGCCTCATGCACGCGCCCGGACACGAACACGGCGCCCATCGGCACGCAGCCGGAGGTCAGGCCCTTGGCCACGGTCATCATGTCCGGGGTGACCCCGAAACGCTGCGCCGCGAACGGTGCGCCGACCCGGCCGAAGCCGGTGATCACCTCGTCGAAGATCAGCAGGATGCCGTGCCTGTCGCAGATCTCGCGCAGGCGTTGCAGGTAACCCGGTGGCGGCAGGATCACCCCGGCCGATCCGGACACCGGCTCCACGATCACCGCCGCGACCGTGCTGGGATCATGCAGCTGGACCAGCCGTTCCAGGTCCTCGGCCAGCTCCACGCCGTGCGTCGGCAGCCCGCGCGAGAACGCGTTGCGGCCGATGTCCAGGGTGTGGCGCAGGTGGTCCACGCCCGGCAGGCCCGGGCCAAACCACTTGCGGTTGTTCGGCAGGCCGCCGACCGAGATGCCGCCGAAGCCGACGCCGTGGTAGGCCTTCTCGCGGCCGATCAGCCGGGTGCGCTGGCCCTCGCCGCGGGCGCGGTGCCAGGCCAGGGCGAGCTTCAGCGCGGTGTCCACCGACTCGGAGCCGGAGTTGGTGAAGAACACATGGTCCAGCGGTCGCGGCGCCAGTTCCTTCAGCCGCGCGGCCAGCTCGAACGGCAGCGGCGAGCCCATCTGGAAGTGCGGGGCGAAGTCCATCGTGGCGGCCTGGCGCGCGATGGCCTCCACGATGCGTGGACGCCCATGGCCGGCGTTGCAGCACCACAGGCCGGCGGTGCCGTCCAGGATCTGGCGACCCTCGACGTCGCGGTAGTACATGCCTTCGGCCGACGCCAGCAGGCGCGGGCTGCGCCTGAACTGCCGGTTGGCGGTGAACGGCATCCAGAACGCGTCCATCGATGCCGTGGTGGCAGGCCCGGCGGCCTCGGCCGCAGCGTGGAGGGAGGTGGCGTCGTCGTGCATGCGCAGGCTCCGGTCAGGCGGTCGCGGCAGGCCACCGCGGCGGCGGGGCGTTCGATAAATTCAACGCCTTGGCCGAGTCTATGCCAAAAATTGACCACGGCGGGGTGCCATGTAAAGTATCCGCAACACGCCGGCACGTCCGGCAGCGGAGCAGACCTACGCGGATGGACATCGGCGCACGCCTGCAGCGGGTACGCACGGCCCGGGGCCTCAGCCAGCGCGAGCTGGCCCGCCGCGTGGGCGTCACCAACAGCACCATCTCGCTGATCGAGCAGAACAAGGTCAGCCCTTCGGTCAGTTCACTGAAGAAGGTGCTGGACGGCATCCCGATCTCGCTGGCCGACTTCTTCACCCAGGACCTGGATCCGGGCCTGCCGGAGCAGCCGTTCTATGCGGCCGCCGACCTGCCGGACGTGGGCAACAACGACATCCATTACTATCTGGTCGGGCAGCACCGGCCGCAGCGGCAGATGTGCATCCTGCGCGAGGTGATGCCACCGGGCAGCGACACCGGCGAGGCGATGATCGTCCATGAGGGCGAGGAGGGCGGCGTCATCGTCTCCGGCCAGGTGGAGGTCACCGTCGGCAGCCAGGTGCGGGTGCTCGGGCCGGGCGAGGCCTACTACTTCGAAAGCCGCATCCCGCACCGTTTCCGCAACGTCGGGGGCGATGAGGCGGTGATCGTCAGCGCCAACACCCCGGCGACGTTCTGAGACTCGGCATGGATCGCGAACAGGCAGAAAAGATCGCTCGGGCATTGCTGGAACCGGAGCGCCAGCGCCAGGCCGCGCAGCGGCAGGAGCGGCTGCAACGCCAATGGCTCGGTGCCGGGCTGCACCAGCGCAACCGGCGCGCCGTGTTGCTGGCTGTCGCGGCGATGGCCGCCGCCGC
>JBQGEI010000215.1:0-2861 GCA_052039535.1 Pseudoxanthomonas sp. | reverse complement strand
GCTGCCCCTTGCCTGATGCACAGCCTGAAGCTGGTGATCGCCGACGACGAGCCGCTGGCGCGCGAGCGCCTGCGCATGCTGCTGGCCGACGAGCCGGCGGTGGAGGTGGTGGCCGAGGCCGGTGACGGCCAGCAGGTGCTGGACGCCTGCGCCGCGCACCGTCCCGACGCGGTCCTGCTGGACATCGCCATGCCCGGCATGGACGGGCTGGAGGCGGCGCGGCGCCTGGCTGCGGCCAAGCCGCCCACCGCCGTGGTGTTCTGCACCGCCTACGACGCCCACGCACTGTCGGCATTCGAGGCCGCGGCCTTCGATTACCTGGTCAAGCCGGTGCGGCCCGAGCGCCTGGCCAACGCGCTGGAGCGGGTCCGCGCCTACCTGGCCGGGCGGCCGCCGGCGGCCGCCCGCCGCACCCAGCTGTGCGCGCGGCTGCGCGGCAGCCTGCGGGTGATCCCGCTGGACGAGGTGCGCTACCTGCAGGCCGAGGAGAAGTACGTGGTCGTGCACCACGCCCGCGGCGAGGACCTGATCGAGGAGTCGCTGCGGTCGCTGGAGGAGGAGTTCGCCGACCTGTTCGTGCGCATCCACCGCAACTGCCTGGTGTCGCGGCGCGAGCTCGGCGGGCTGCGGCGCAGTCCCGACGGCCAGGTCCAGGCGGTGCTGCGCAGTGGCGGCGCGCCGCTGGAGGTCAGCCGCCGCTGCGTGCCCCAGCTGCGCCAGGCCCTGCAGCAGCCTGCCTGAGCGCCCAGGCCGGGCGACCGCCGGCCCCACCAGGCCCGCATCGCCGATAATGCGCGCATGGATACCCTGCGCATCGCAACCCGAAAGAGCCCGCTCGCCCTGTGGCAGAGCGAACACGTCGCCGCGCGCCTGCGCCTGGCCCATCCCGGGCTGGAGGTGGCGCTGGTGCCGCTGAGCACCCGCGGCGACGAGGTGCTGGACCGCTCGCTGGCGGCCATCGGCGGCAAGGGCCTGTTCCTCAAGGAACTGGAGGTGGCGATGGAGCGCGGCGAGGCCGACTGCGCCGTGCACTCGCTCAAGGACGTGCCGATGGAGCTGGAGCCGGGCTTCGTGCTGCCGGCGGTCCTGGAGCGCGCCGACCCGGCCGACGCCTTCGTCAGCAACGGCTGGGACACGCTCCAGGCGCTGCCGCACGGGGCGCGGGTGGGCACCTCCTCGCTGCGCCGCCAGGCCCAGGTGCGCGCGCTGCGCCCGGACCTGCAGCTGTCGGACCTGCGCGGCAACGTCAACACGCGCCTGGCCAGGCTCGATGGCGGTGGCTACGACGCCATCATCCTGGCCTGCGCCGGACTGCAGCGGCTGGGCCTGGAGGCGCGGATCCGCTCGCGCCTGGCGCCGCCGCAGTGGCTGCCGGCGCCGGCCCAGGCGGTGGTGGCGGCCGAGTGCCGAGCCGGCGACGAACGCACCATCGGCCTGCTGTCGGTGCTCGAACATGCGCCCACGCGCACCCTGATCGAGGCCGAACGCGGGCTCAACCGCGCCCTGCACGGCAGCTGCCACGTACCGGTGGCCGCCTATGCCGAGCTGCACGATGCGGCGACGCTGCGGCTGCAGGCCATGGTCGGATCGGCCGCCGACGGACGCGCCGTGCGCGTGCAGGGCGAGGGTCCGTCCGACGCGCCGGAGGCGCTGGGACGGCGGCTGGCGGCCGAGCTGCTGGCGCGGGGCGCCGGGGAGTTCCTCTGAACCGCTAGCGTCCGGCCGCGCCGGACCGTTCGAGCACGGCGCCGGACAGCACACAGAGCGCAACCAGCGGCCACACCGCCCGCGCCCAGCGCGGATCCAGGTACAGCGCCAGTGCCAGCACGCAGGGCAGCAGCACCAGCAGACCCAACACCAGCCACGCACCCGGGGTGGCCAGCGCCGCGCGCAGGCCGCCAGCGGCGGTCTGCCAGTGCGCCAGCAGCACGGCGGTCGCCATCGCGCACAGCAGCAGCAGCGAGGGCAGGGGAGCGGCCGCCGGCATCGGCCCCTGCCAGAACGTGGCGACCAGCGCGAACAGCAGCCCGGCACCGCACAGCAGCCCGAGCACCATCTGCAACGGCAGGCGCAGGCTGGAGGCCGGCGGCGGGGTGGCGGACAGCCACGGCACGCTGCCCATCGCCGCCAGCGCGCCGAGGCAGGCCAGCGCGGCCGCCGGGCCGGTCCACGCCGTCACCGGGCCGACCTGCAGCCGCAGCGCCAGTAGCGCCACGCCCCCGGCCACCGCTGCTGCCCACGCGGCGGACGCGTAGCGTACGGCGCGTCCGCGGGGCGCCTGCCACAGCGCCGGGACGATAAGCAGGGACAGCACCAGTGCAAGGGCCAGCGCCGCGGTCTGCACCGCCAGCAGCCGCTGCAGCTCGGCCCCGCGCCCGTGCAGCAGCGCACTGCTCAGCGCTAGCCACATCAGCAACCCGGCCCCGGCCGTGGCCAGCGTGGCCGCGGCCTGGACCAGGCCGGCGCGCGCCGGCGTGCGTGGCCGCGCGCGGTGGCCCGTGCGCGAGCTGTGGTCGATCCCCTGCATTGGTGTTCCCCGGATGGCGGCGGTGCCGCGTTCCCCTGCGGCCTGATTCTGCCACCGCCCCGGCGCCGGGACGATGGCGCCCGTCGGCGCGGCGGTGACGCCCGTCGCCCGGCGTGCGGTGGCCGGCCGGAGCGGCCATCGCCGCGCCGTCGCGGGCATCACGGCAAGCACGCATAATCGCCGGCATGGACCGCTACGAACGCATCAACGCGCTGCACCGCATCCTCAAGGCGGCGCGCTACCCGGTGACCGTGCCGCGCCTGCAGGAGGAGCTGGCCTGCTCCCGGGCCACCGTCTACCGCGACCTGGCCTTCCTGCGCGATGCGCTGATGGC
>JBQGEI010000214.1:0-12455 GCA_052039535.1 Pseudoxanthomonas sp. | reverse complement strand
CGGCCTGTATGCGGCGCTGTTCGTGGTGGTGGGCTTCCTGATCTACATCGGCTTCCGCTTCGAGTGGAAGTTCGCGGTGTCGGCCATCATCACCACCATGTTCGACGTGCTGGTGGTCGCCGGCTATTTCGCCTGGAGCGGCCGTGATTTCGACCTGACAGTGCTGGCCGGCCTGCTGGCGGTGATGGGTTTCTCGATCAACGACACCATCGTGGTGTTCGACCGCGTCCGCGAGAACTTCCGCAGCCTGCGGGTCGAGCCGAACGAGGTGTTCAACCGCTCGATCAACCAGACCCTGTCGCGCACCATCATCACCTCGCTGGTGTTCTTCCTCTCGGTGCTGGCGCTGTACCTGTATGGCGGCGGGTCGCTGGAAGGACTGGCGCTGAGCCAGATGATCGGCGCGGTGATCGGCACGCTGTCCTCGATCTTCCTGGCATGTCCGCTGCTGACCCTCGGCGCCCTCAAGGTCACCAAGCAGGACCTGCTGCCCAAGGCGAAGGACGAGGAAGAGCTGGCCCGCCGGCCCTGATACGCGGCTCTTGCCGCTCCGGAAAGAGCCGCCTTCGGGCGGCTTTTCTTTTGGTTGCCGCCAGGTCCGGTCGCGGCCGGTGACGCCGGAGCTGCCGCTGCACGGCGTCCAGGCGGAAGGGAAAGCGGGCGGATGGCCCGGGCCATGGACCTCGCCGGCGGGCAACCGCATCGACGGCACGCCCGGGCCCGCTTTGGCCAGCCAGCCGTCGGCTTCGTTCCGGGCTTGGCGTGGCCGGGCCGGGAAGCGGGACGGGTCGCGCGGCGACGCGCGGTGTTTCGGCCCGGGCAGACGGCTTCGTCCCATGGGTGGTGCCCGGCCGGACGAGGCGGGCCCAGCGGGGCCACGAACGCGACCGGAAGCGGAGCCGGCGTCCGTAGCCGGGGGCCCGGCGGCCACCCACAAAAAAGCCGCCCGCCCCGGAGGGCGGACGGCTGCATGCATGCCTCAGTTGAAGGCGGCGGCGTAGCCGGTGTTGGCCACCAGCTTCTGCAGCTCGTCCACCACCTTCAGGTTGCCGGCGATGATCTGGCGCGCCTCGGGGCCGCGCTCGTCCATGCGCGCGGCGTTGGCGCCGCGGAAATCGCACACCCGGCCGCCGGCTTCGCGCACCAGCAGCACCCCGGCGGCCACGTCCCACGCCTTCACGCCCGCCTCGAAGTAGGCGTCCATGCGGCCGCAGGCCACGTAGGCCAGGTCCAGTGCGGCCGAGCCGGTGCGGCGCACGTCCTCGGCCTGCACCAGCAGCGCGTCCACGCACTTGAGCTGGGCGCTGGCGCGCGCGCGCTCGCGCGGGGGGAAGCCGGTGCCGATGACGGTGCCGCCGAGATCCTTGCGTTCGGCGACGCGGATGCGCTTGTCGTTGAGCACCGCGCCGGCGCCGCGGCTGGCGGTGAACAGGTCGTTGCGGATCGGATCGAAGATCACCGCGTCCACCGGCTCGCCGTTCTCCACCAGGGCGATGGACACGCAGTAGTGGGGGAACCCGCGCAGGTAGTTGCTGGTGCCGTCCAGTGGATCGATCACCCACTGGAAGCGGGGGTTGCGGCCCGGCTGGTGGCCGCCTTCCTCGCCCAGCACGCCATAGTCCGGGTAGGCCCGGCGCAGCTCCTTTACGATCACCTTCTCGGCGTCGGCGTCCACCTCGCTGGCATAGTCCATGCGCTGCTTCTGCACCACGTTCAGGGCGTCGAGCCGGTTGATGTTGCGCAGCAGGACGTTACCGCCGAGGCGCGCAGCCTTGACCATGACGTTGACGGCGGGTTTGAGCATGGCGAAGGTTCCCGGAAAGGCAGGTGGGGCAGGGCGGGCGAAGGAAAAGAACATTCCGGCACGCGTGGCCGGTCGCGCAGTTTACCATCTGCACATGTCCGGATCCCCAACCACCGCCATCCCAGCCGCCGGCGCCGCCGGCAACATCCGCATCGTCCTGGTCGGGACCCAGCACCCGGGGAACATCGGCGCCGCCGCGCGCGCGATGAAGACCATGGGACTGTCGCGCCTGGTCCTGGTGGCGCCGGAAAAGCCACTGGACGAGGTCGCGTACCGCCGTTCGGCGGGTGCCGAGGACGTGCTGGACCAGTCGCCCGTGTACGCCACCCTGGCCGAGGCGGTGGCCGACTGCCGGCTGGTGCTGGGTTGCACCGCGCGCAGCCGGCGGGTGCAGCTGGAGCAGCTGGAGCCGGAGGCGGCCGCGCAGCGGATCCTGCACGGTGCCCTTTCCGGGCCGGTGGCGCTGGTCTTCGGGCGCGAGCGCACCGGCCTTACCAACGAGGAGCTGCAGCTGTGCCACGCATCGGTGCACATTCCCTCCGACCCGGCCTTCAGCTCGCTCAACCTGGCGGCCGCGGTGCAGGTGCTGGCCTACGAGGTCCGCCTGGCCGTGCTGGCCGCCGAGGGGCCGGGCGAGGCTCCGGCGACCGTGCCGCCGGATGCGCGCACCGCGTCGCATGAGCAGCTGGAGGGCTTCTTCGCCCAGTTGGGCCAGACCCTGGACGAGATCGATTTCCACAAGGGACGCGCGCCGGATTCGGCCATGCGCAAACTGCGCCGGCTGTTCCTGCGCACCGGCCTGACCGAGCAGGAAGTACGCCTGTTGCGGGGCGTGCTCGCCGACGCCCAGCGCATGGCCAGGCTGGCCGCTGGCGGCGGCTGACCGCTGTCGCCACGGCCGGCTTTCGGCTAGGCTTTCACGGCCACAGGGGGAATGCGCGTTGTCGATGATGCCGATACTGGTCGCGTGGGGAACGCTGCCGGGCACAGGCCCGCATGGCCTGCTGCCGGGTGCGTCCGTGCCGGGGGCGCAAGGTGGCGTGCCGGCCGCGGCCGTGGACGGCAGGGCGGGCGGCGCATGAGGCTGCGCATGGGACTGCAGGCCCGCTTCCTGGCGTCGATGTCGCTGGTGCTGGTGGTGGTGCTGGTGCTGCTGGGCCTGTTGTTGCAGCGACAGCAGGTGATGCGCGAGGAATCCGAGGCGCTGAGCCGGGCGGCGATCCATGAGCTGATCGACGCGCACCTGCATGCACGCGCCCGCACCCTGGCGCTGCAGCTGGCGACCAGCCTGTCGCGACCACTGCACGAATCCGACCACGAGGCGATCGACGCGCTGCTGCAGGAGCAGCGCAAGGACGGCCTGGTGCGGTACATCCAGGTGTCCGACAGCCATGGCCGCATCGTCCGCGACACCGGGACCCCCGGTGGTGGCCCCGGCGTGGTGCTTGAGGACCCGGGCCTGCTGCTGGCCGAGGACGTGACGACCCGGGCCGACGCCGAGGTGTTCGAGGCCGCCGCGCCGATCCGACGCAGCGGCCGGCGCACCGGGCTGGTCCGCGTAGGCATGTCGCTGGAGGTCGCGCACCGGTTCGAGGAGCAGAACGTCGAGCGCCTGCGTGCTCGGGTGGGTGAGCTGGCCCGGCGCCAGAACGCCTGGGTCGCCCTGCTGCTCGGCCTGCTACTGGCGGTGGGCGTGGGCATGGCGTGGTACGTGCAGCGCGTCCTGGTACGGCCGATCCGCGACCTTGCCGCGTCGGCCCGCCGGATCGAGGCCGGCGACTACGACGTGCAGGTCCCGGCCAGCACGCGCACCGACGAGATGGGCGAACTGGAGCGTGCGTTCAACCGCATGAGCGAGAGCGTCGCCCGCCACGACCGCGACGTGCGCCAGATCGCCTATACCGACGCGCTGACCGGCCTGACCAACCGCCTCGCGTTCCGTGAGGACCTGGACCACCGGCTGGCCCAGCTGCGCGGCTCCGGCCGCGAACTGGCGCTGCTGTTCGCCGACATCGACGACTTCAAGCGGGTCAACGACACCCTCGGGCACGAGGCCGGTGACGAGGCGCTGCTGCAGTTCGCCACCCGCATCCGCGAGGCGGTCCAGGCCCATGGGGGCGAGGGCGCGATGCTGGCGCGCTTCGGCGGCGACGAGTTCGTCATCCTGGTCGAGGCCGAACAGGCGCGGCCGCTGGCCACGCGCCTGGCGGAAGTGCTGGTCCGCGAGTTGCGGGTGCCGCTGGAGATCGAGGGCCGCCAGGTGTTCCTGGGCACCTCCATCGGCATCACCCTGTTCCCGGAGGACGCCGACAGCGCCAGCGCGCTGATGAAGAACGGCGATATCGCGATGTACCAGGCCAAGGTCGCCGGCAAGAACGGGTTCCGCTTCCACAGCCGGGCGATGGACCATGCGGTCGAGCGGCGCGCGCACATGGAGCAGGAGCTGCGTGGCGCGTGGGAGCGCGGCGAGGTCAGCGTCGTCTATCAGCCGGTATGCCGCACGGCCGATGGCCGGGTCGTGGGCGCCGAGGCGCTGCTGCGCTGGCAGCATCCGGTGCTCGGTGCCATCGCCCCTTCGGCATTCATCGATGTGGCCGAGCAGAGCGGCCTGATCGACCAGCTCGGCCCGCGCGTGCTTCGCCAGGCGTGCATGGAGGCGGCGCGCTGGATCCAGGAGGCCGGCGACAGCCGCCTGTTCGTCTCGGTCAATGTCTCGCCGCGCCAGCTGCGCCACGGCGACCTGCCGGACATCGTGGCCGACTGCCTGCGCGAATCCGGCCTGCCCGCCGCCTGCCTGCACCTGGAGCTGACCGAGACGGCCCTGATCAGCGACGAGCTGCAGGCCGCGGCCCTGCTGGCGCGCCTGCACGGCACCGGCGTGAAGGTCTGGCTGGACGACTTCGGCACCGGTTTCTCCGGGCTGAGCCACCTGCGCCGGGTTCCGGTGGACGGCCTGAAGATCGACCGCAGTTTCATCGCCGACTTGCAGCGCGATCCGGATGACCTGGCCTTGACCACGGCGATCATCGCCATGGCCCACTCGCTGGGGATCACGGTGGTGGCCGAGGGCGTGGAGAAGCAGAGCCAGTACGCGCTGCTGGCCGAGCGTGGCTGCGACCTGGTGCAGGGCTACTGGCTGAGCCATCCGCTGGGGGCGACCGAGTTCGCCCGGCTGCTGGCCAGCGGCACCCGCCGCGACGTGACCCGCTAGTCGCTCAGCCGGCCGGGGTACGGTGGCCGAGCCACTGGGCGGCCAGTTCGGCCAGTTCGCCCGAGACCAGGGCCACCCCGCCGATGGCGGCGGCCGACGCCAGCCACAGCACCACCAGCAGTGCGCCGTCGCGCTCGAGCAGCGCCAGCGCGAACAGCAGCAGCAGCCCGGCGAAGACGTAGTTGGTCATCGGGATCGGCAGGGCCAGCAGCAGCCCCAGTGCCAGCACCAGCACGCCGGTCAGGGCATTGGCCAGGCGGCTGGTGGTGAGCCCCTGCATGCGCGGGCGTACCAGCCGCTCCAGCCGGGCCAGCCACGGCGCGATCCGGTGAGGGAACCGCCCCAGGGTGCGGCGTCGCGGTCCACGGCGGCCGACGAAGCGCGGTACCCACGGCCGCACCAGTCCGGCCATCAGCTGCACGCCGATCAGCATCACCAGCGGGCCGGCGACCACGCCGCCGGCGCCCGGTACCGGGATGAAGCCCGGCAGGATGGCCACGAACAGGAACATGCCGAAGGCGCTGCGGCCCAGCCCGGCCAGCAGGCGGTCCAGCGGCAGCACTTCCTCCGGATCGCCTGCCTGGAAGGCTCCCAGCAGGCGCACGATGCCGATATGGCCGCCGCCAGTGCCGGTCTCGGCGTCAGACGGCAAGCTCATCGTCCTGCGCCGGCAGGCGGTTGAGCAGGAGCTTGTCGATGCGGGCGCCGTCCAGATCGACCACCTCGATGCGCCAACCGGCCCAGTCGAAGTGCTCGCCCACGTGCGGGATGCGGCCGAAGTGCGCGATGCACATGCCGGCGAGCGTGTGGTAATCGCCGTCCTCGGCGTCAGGCAGCGCGGCGCCGTCCATCAGCTCGCGCAGGTCCTCGGTCGGCAGCGTGCCGCCGACCAGCAGCGAGCCGTCGTCGCGGGTCACCACCAGCGCCTCGCCGTCGTTGTGCTCCACCGCCTGCAGGCGACCGATGATCGCGCCCATCAGGTCGTTGACCGTCACCAGGCCCTGGATCTCGCCGTACTCGTCCACCACCAGCGCCATCGACTGCTGTTCCTCGCGGAAGATCTCCAGCAGCTTCATGGCATGGGTGGATTCGGACACGAACAGCGTGTGGCGCAGGTCGCGGAACAGCCCGCCGTCCAGGCCGCCGGCATCCAGCAGCAGCGACTTGACCTCCAGCACGCCGGCGATGTCCGCATCGCTGTCGCGGTACACCGGGTAGCGCGAGAAACGGTTGTCGCGCATGACCTGGAGGTTCTCCTCCAGCGGCGCATTGGCATCCAGCCAGGCGATCCGGTTGCGCGGGGTCATCAGGCTGTCGGCGGTGCGGTCGCCCAGGCGCATGACCCGGTTCATCATGTCGCGCTCGTGCGCGTCGATCACGCCCTGCTCGTGGCTTTCGGCCACCAGCATGCGGATCTCCTCTTCGGAGATGGTGCTGACCTGGTCCTTGCCCAGCCCCAGTGCGCGCAGCACCAGCCGGGTGCTGTGCGAGAGCAGCCAGACGAACGGGAAGGCGATGCGCGCCAGCCAGCCCATCGGGATGGCGACGATGCCCGCGATCTTCTCCGGCGCGGTGATCGCGAGCCGTTTCGGCACCAGCTCGCCGAAGATCAGCGTCAGGTAGGTGATCAGCGCCACCGCGATCAGCTTGCCGACGTTGTCCGCGTAGGTGCCCAGCGCCGGTACGGTCACCGTGAGCCACTGGGCGATCGCAAGGCCGATGGCCTCGCCGCCGAACAGGCCGGTCAGGATGCCGATCAGGGTGATCCCGATCTGCACCGTGGACAGGAAGTTCTCGGGCCGTTCGGACAGCGCCAGCGCCCTCGACGCGCGCTTGCTCGCCTGCGCCAGCTGCTTGAGCCGGCTCTTGCGCGAGGTCATCACCGACATCTCCGACATGGCGAAGAAGCCGTTGAGCAGGACCAGGGCCAGTACGATCAGCAGTTCAGCCATGGCGGGTTATCCCGCGGCGTGCCTGGGAGTGCTGGAGGGAGGGCCGGGCCGTCGTGGCGCGGCAGGGGGAGGAAGTAGGGTCGTCGTCCATAGGGTGCGCCGTCGGCGCCGGGCGATCATAGCAAGGCCGCGCGCAGCGCGTCAGCGTCGATGCTGCGCTGCGGCAGTACCCGTGCCCGGCACAGGCTGTCATAATTCGCCCGATCGCCCGCCCGTCCCGAGGCGGAGGACAGTCTTCGATGTTCTCACTGCAGACCATTTTCGGCTCCGGCAAGCAGTTCTTCACGCTGCTGGACGAGGCGGCCCAGGCGGCCCATGACAGCACGACGGCGCTGTACGACATGATGAAGGCGGCCGATCGCCAGCCGGCGCTGGACGCCTTCAAGCTGGCCCGCCAGCGCGAACGCACGGCCTCGGAAAAGATCGGCCAGGCCCTGGTCGACAGCTTCATCACCCCGCTGGAGCGCGAGGACATCGAGGCGCTGGGATCGGCGCTTTACAAGATCCCCAAGCAGGTCGAGAAGTTCGCCGACCGCTATTCGCTGGCGACCCAGCACCTGGCCCACATCGACTTCGCCCCGCGCGCGGCGATGCTCGAGCAGGCGGCCGGCGTGGTGGTCGAGATGGTCGCCCAGCTGCGGCACATGAACCTGGACAAGATGACCGCGCTCAACGAGAAGCTGCGCTCGATCGAGAACGAGGCCGACCGGCTGATGCTGGAGCTGTACCGGGACATCTACTCCGGGCGCCTGGACCACCTGCAGATGTTCCTGCTCAAGGAGTTCTTCGAGATCCTGGAGAAGGCCATCGACCGCTGCCGCGAGGCCGGCGTGGTCGCCTACCAGATCGTGCTGTCCAACAGCTGATGGGCCCGGTCCGTTCTTCCGCGGGCCCGGTCCGCGGCGCGGCCGGTATCGGCCCGGCCGTGGCGGGCGCGCCATCCGCATCGCGCGCCGGCACGACCGGCATCGTCCTCCCGGCCGCTGGCGCCGCCGGGCAGGCAAGGAGCTCCTCATGCTGACCCTGGTCCTGGTCGTGATCCTGGCCGCGCTGGTGTTCGAGTTCATCAACGGCTTCCACGACACCGCCAACTCGATCGCCACGGTGGTGGCGACCAAGGTGCTGTCGCCGGGCGCGGCGGTGTCGCTGGCGGCGGTGATGAACCTCGTCGGCGCGCTGATGGGCACCGCGGTGGCGGCGACCATTGCCACCGGCATCGTCAATACCGAGGTGGTGGAAGCCTCTTCCCAGGTGATCCTGTGCGCCTTGCTGGGCGGCATCGTGTGGAACCTGATCACGTGGTGGTTCGGGTTGCCGTCCTCGTCCTCGCACGCCCTGATCGGCGGCCTTTGCGGCGCCGCGCTGGCGGCGGCCTCCAACGACTGGAGCGCGCTGATCTGGTCGGAGACCGTCGGCGACTGGACCAAGAACAAGGGTCTGATGTGGAAGGTCTTCCTGCCCATGGTGACCTCGCCCATCACCGGGTTCGTGCTGGGCGTGGCGATGATGCTGCTGCTGTGGGCGCTGATCGCGGGCATGTCCCGGGCCGGCGGCACGCTGCGCCGCCTGGCGCGCCCGCGCTGGGTGAATGCGTTTTTCGGCAAGGCCCAGATCCTGTCGGCCGCTTACATGGGGTTCGCCCATGGCCACAACGACGCGCAGAAGACCATGGGCATCATCGCCCTGACCCTGTTTGGCGCCGAGGCCGCGGGGACCCTGGACAACCTGCCGGCGTGGCTGGCGTTCCTGCATCCGGGCGAGGGTGACGGTACCCAGATCGCCATGTGGATCGTCATCACCTGCGCGATCGTGATGGCCGCCGGCACCGCTTCCGGTGGCTGGCGCATCATCAAGACGCTGGGCCACAAGATGGTCAAGCTGCACCCGATCCACGGTTTTGCCGCCGAGACCAGCTCGGCCACGGTGTTGACCCTGGCCGCGCACTTCGGCATGCCGGTGTCGACCACCCACAGCATCTCCACCGCCATCATGGGCGTGGGTTTTGCCAAGAACCCGCGGGCGCTGAAGATCGGCGTGATCGAGCGGATCATCTGGGCATGGATCCTGACCATCCCGGCTTCCGGCGGCCTGGCCTGGCTGTTCCTGCGCGGCATGCGCTCGATGGGCTGGGCCTGAGCCAGGCGCGCGGCAGACCGCTACCGAGGCCGCCCGCCAGGGCGGCCTTTTCCATGGTGGAGCGCACGCTCCGGCAGCGGCCGGCTATGCTGCCGCAATGAGTGGTTCCACTCCGGACAGCGCCGGCTCCATCCTTGCCGCGGTGCGGGCGATCCCGCGCGGGCAGGTGGCCAGCTACGGCGAGGTGGCGCGCCGCGCCGGCCTGCCAGGCCGGGCGCGCCTGGCGGCACGGATCCTGGCCGGCAACGACGATCCGTCATTGCCCTGGCACCGGGTGTTGCGTGCCGACGGTCGCATCGCCTTCCCGGAAGATTCCGCGGGCTATCGCGAGCAGTGCCGGCGCCTGCGCGCCGAAGGCGTCCGGGTGGAGCGCGGCCGGGTGCGCCGGGTGGCGGCGCCGCGGGAACAGCTGGACGCGGCGGTCTGGGGGGCGCCGCCGGGCTGAGCGCAGGTGGCATCGGTGTCCGGCCGCTATCATGGGGCCCCCTTCGCACGGAGCCGCGGATGTTCGCGCGACTGCCCCCCGTTACCCAGGCCCTGCTGATCGCCAACGTGGCCGTGTTCCTGCTGCAGGCGATGCTCGGCAATGCCACCTTCTCGCCGTTCATGCTGTGGCCGCCGCTCGGGTTCGACCCGTTCTCGCCGGGCCAGAGCTTCCAGCCGTGGCAACTGCTGACCTACGGTTTCCTGCACGGCGGTTTCGGCCACCTGTTCTTCAACATGCTGGCTGTCTACATGTTCGGCTCGCCGCTGGAGCAGACCTGGGGCCCGCGCCGGTTCCTGGCGTTCTACCTGATCTGCGTGGCCGGTGCGGGGCTGTGCCAGCTGCTGGTGGGCTGGTGGACGATGTCGGCCGGTGGGCCCGCGTACCCCACGGTGGGCGCATCCGGCGGTGTCTTCGGCCTGTTGCTGGCCTACGGCATGCTGTTCCCCAACCAGCGGGTAATGCTGCTGTTCCCGCCCATCCCGATGAAGGCGCGCACCTTCGTGATCGTGTTCGGCGCGATTTCGCTGCTGCTGGGGTTCACCGGCCTGCAGCCGGGCATCGCCCACTTCGCCCACCTCGGGGGAATGCTGTTCGGGTGGCTGGTGATCCGCTACTGGCGCGGCGAACCGCCCTTTGGCCGCCGCCGCCCGCCGCGCGGCCCCAGCCACCTGCGCCGGGTCAAGTAGCGGCGGGAGGCAGGACCAGTACCCAAAGGAAAGGCGCGGGTGACCGCGCCTTTCCAGTGTCTGCCGCCCGGATGGCGGTCAGCGCCAGACGCGCACCTGTTCGGCTTCGGTCCGCTGCATCGGCTGGCCTGCGCTGCAGCCGAAGGCCGCGCCGAAGGCCGGCAGGTTGGCCAGCGGCGCGTTGCCGCGCACGGCGCCCGGCGGGTGGATGTCGGCCAGCCGGCGCTCGGCCGCCGTGGCCGGGGTGACCTGCTGGCCCCACAGCTGCGACCAGGCGGTGAACAGCGCCTGCTGCTGTGCGGGCGCGGCAGCAGGCTGGACCCGGTTCCACGCCGCCACTGCCAGCTCCAGGCCGGCCAGGTCGGACAGCGCCTCGTCCTTGACCAGCTGGCCGTCGACCTTCGCGTTGGCCACGCCCGGGTAGGGGTAGCCCGCGTACTGCGTAGCCACGCGCTGGCCGAGCTGGGTCCAGGCGGCGCGGTCCTCGGCGGTCCACCAGCTGCGCAGCTGGCCCTGGGCGTCGACCAGCGAGCCGCGCGCATCCACCGCCCGGGTCAGCTGGTTGCCCACCAGGGCGCCATAGGCACCGAAGGCCATGGCCGGGTTGGCGGCATCGAACACCGGCGGCTGCAGCACCGCGGCGGTGGCGATCAGGCGGTTCTGGGCGATGTCATACGCCAGCGCCGGCTGCTGCGGCAGCACGTCCCAGCGACGGTCGGCGTTGCCCTTGCCGATGCGCTTCATCTCCTCGCGGTGGCGCCAGGTCGAGGCGATGAGCATGTTGCCGCCGAAGCTGCCGCGGCCCATCGGCTGCACGGTGTAGTCCACGTCGCGGCGCGGGGTGCCGATTTCGATCTTCAACGCCTCCAGCTTGGTGCGCGCCTCGGCCCGCGAGGCGGGGCTGAGCCAGGTGGCCTGGTCCAGCGCGGCGATCTGGGCCTGGCGCACGGCGTCGGCCACGCTGGTGGCACTGCGGCGCGCGTCGGCGCTCAGGTGGCGGGCGGCGTACTCGCGCCCCAGCATCGGCCCGGCCGCGGTGTTGATCGCATCCAGCACCTGCTCCCAGCGCGGGGCCTGCGCAGCCTCGCCGGCAAGAACCTGGCCGCGGAAGGCGAAGCTGGCATCGCGGAAGCTGCGCGACAGGTACGGCGCCATCGCATCGCCCACCCGCCAGCGCAGGTACGCCTTCCACTGTTCGGCAGGAAGCCGCGCGACCATGCCGTCCAGCTCGGCGAACAGCGCCGGGTCGGGCAGCGAGACCAGGTCGTCGCGCACGCCCTGGGCCTCGAGGAACTTGTCCAGCTGCAGGTTGCGGTAGCTCTTGACGACATTGGCCACCGGCACCGGGACGTAGGTGCGGAACGGGTTGTTGAGGTCGGCCACCGGCTGGGCGCGGCGGGCAATGGCCGTTTCGATGTCGACCACCGCCTGCACGTCGGCATCCAGCCGCGCCGGCGCGGTCCCGGTGAGGGTCAGCACCTGGCGCACGTAGTCGCGGTAGCGCGTCATCAGGGCGCGGGTGTCGGCGGTATCGCGGGTGTAGAAGGCCGGATCCGGCAGGCCCATGCCGCCCTGCATGAAGTAGCCGATGTGGCGGTCCAGCGCTTTGAGGTCCACGTCCGGGGCGAAGTTGAAAGCCACCGGGATGCCGACCTGGTGCAGCGCGGCGATGGCCGCCGGCACGTCCTTGGCGCGCTTGATCGCATCGATGCGCGACAGCAGCGGGGCGATCGGCCTGCTGCCATCGGCTTCCACCGCCGCCTCGTCCAGGCCGCTGGCCCAGAAATCACCCAGCCGCTTCTGCACCTCGTTCTGCGGCGTCTGCATCGCCGCCTGCAGCAGCTCTCGCTGCTGGTGCCTGCTGCGCTCGGCCAGCTGGCCAAGCACGCTGATGGCATCGCTGCCCGGCGGCAACGGGTTGGCGGCCAGCCAGGCCGCGTTGGCCTGGGCGTGGAAATCGGTGCACTGCGGCGGCACCACCGGCGGCGCCGGGGCACGCTTGCGCTGCGCATCGGCATGCGGAGCGGCGAGGAGGGCGGACAGGCCGAAGGCCAGGGCGAGGACGAGCGGGCGCGGCGTGGGCGTCATCTGCACGGACGGGTTGGAAAGGTGGCCGGAGTGTAGCGTGCCGGCACGCGGGCAAGGTGCCGCGCCCCGCGAAGTGGACCGCATGCGGTTG
>JBQGEI010000213.1:0-22401 GCA_052039535.1 Pseudoxanthomonas sp. | reverse complement strand
GGCGCCCACATCCGCACCCTGCTACTGACGTTCTTCTACCGCCAGATGCCGGAGCTGATCGAGCGCGGTTACGTCTACATCGGCCTGCCGCCGCTGTACAAGATCAAGCAGGGCAAGCAGGAGCTGTACCTGAAGGACGACGCCGCGCTGGACGCCTACCTGGCCAGCAGCGCGGTGGACAACGCCGCGCTGGTGCCGGCCGATGGCGAGCCGCCGATCACCGGCGAGGCGCTGGAGAAGCTGCTGCTGGCCTACTCCGGCGCCCGCGAGGCGATCGCCCGCAACAGCCACCGGTTCGACCCGCTGCTGCTGGAGTCGCTGATCGACTTCACCCCGCTGGATGCGGCCCATCTGGCCGAGAACACCGACGAGCACCACGAACTGCGGGCGCTGGAAGCGCGGCTCAACCGCGGCAAGCTGGGAAGCCCGCGTTTCGTGCTGAAGCTGATGCCGGCCACCGAGGCGCGCCCCGCCGCGCTGCAGGTCACGCGCCGGCACATGGGCGAGGAACTGCTGCAGGTGCTGCCGCTGTCGATCTTCGAGGCAGGCGAGCTGCGCCCGCTGCGCGATGCCGCCGCGCTGCTGCACGGACTGGTACGCGAGGGCGCGCAGGTGGTGCGCGGCAACCGTACCCAGGCCGTGGCCAGCTTTGCCCAGGCGCAGGCCTGGCTGCTGGACGAGGCCAAGAAGGGCCGTCAGATCCAGCGCTTCAAGGGCCTGGGCGAAATGAACCCCGAGCAGCTGTGGGATACGACGGTCAACCCCGATACCCGCCGCCTGCTGCGCGTGCGGATCGAGGACGCCGTGGCCGCGGACCAGATCTTCAGCACCCTGATGGGCGATGTGGTGGAACCGCGCCGCGAGTTCATCGAGACCAACGCCCTGAAGGTCGCCAACCTCGATGTCTGAGCCGGTGCCGCCGCCTCCGGCGGCCGCTCCGGCGCCGCCGACCCAAAGACTGCTGGGCGGCTTCGCCCTGGACCTGCTGGTGGCGATCACCGTCGTGGTGGGCGGGACGTTCGCCGCGATGATGGTCTGGGGCGCCTGGCGCGTGCAGGCGGTAATGCGTGAGCTGGGTGGCAGCACCGACGCGGTCGCCATCGGCCAGGCGCTGGGCGAGCCGGGCGTGTTGGCGCAGATGCTTGCGGCCATCTTGGGGATGTCCGCCGCTGCGGCCCTGCTCTACTTCTGGCGGCGGCCGGCCGCAACCGCCGAGCGCCAGCGCTCGCTGCAGGCCGCGCGGCAGCGGGGGACGTGGGGATGGGCGCTGGGCGCGGGCGTGCTGGTGTTCGCCGGCAGCTCGCTTTCCGGCTGGCTGATCTCGCTGGGCGGGGCGGACCCGGTCCCCTCCAATCTCGCCCTGGTGGACGAGGCGGCGCGGCGCTGGCCGCTGTTCCTGGTGCTGTTCGCGGTGGTGTTGGCCCCGCTGTACGAGGAGCTGCTGTTCCGGCGTGTGCTGTTCGGGCGCTTCCTCGAGGCGGGCAGGCCATGGCTGGGCCTGGTGCTCAGCAGCGTGGCTTTCGCGCTCATGCACGAAGTGCCCGGCCTCAGTGCCAATCCGCCGCTGGCGGTGGTCCAGCTGCTGGCGGTCTACGCCTTCATGGGCGGTGTCTTCGCATGGCTGTACTGGCGCACCGGAACGCTGTGGGCACCGATTGCCGCGCATGCGTTGAACAACGCGCTGGCGCTGCTGGTCCATGGCTTTGGCTGATCCGGCGGGATTGACGGAAAGTTAAGCCCGCGCGCAACAGAATCCCCGTGGAACCAGCGAGGGCGGGATCATGAAACAGTGGATGCTAGCGGCGGCGGTCGCGCTGGGCCTGGCGGCCTGTGCGACCACGACGTCGCCAACCGGACGTACCCAGTACATGGCGTACTCGGACGCCGAACTGAACCAGATGGGCGCGCAGGCTTTCACCGAGATGAAGGCCAAGCAGAAGACGCTTACCGGCGGCCAGCAGTCGGCCTACGTGCAGTGCGTGGTCCAGGCGCTGGTGGCGCAGCTGCCGCCCGACTGGCGCGGCCTGCCATGGGAAACGGCGGTGTTCGTGGACGACAGCCCGAACGCGTTCGCACTGCCGGGTGGCAAGGTCGGCGTGCATACCGGCATGTTCAAGGTCGCGAAGAACCAGGACCAGCTGGCGGCCGTGATCGGCCACGAGATCGGCCACGTCTATGCCCGCCACACCAACGAGCGGGTGTCGCGCCAGGCGGCGACCTCCGGCGTGCTGGGCGTGATCGGCGCGGTCGCCGGCGCGCGCTACGGGCAGGGCGCCTCGCAGGCGGTCACCCAGGGGGGAGGCACGCTGGCCCAGCTCGGCCTGCTGCTGCCGTTCTCCCGCACCCAGGAAACCGAGTCCGACGAGATCGGCCAGCGGCTGATGGCACAGGCCGGCTTCGACCCCGCCCAGGCGGTCGACCTGTGGGAGAACATGATCGAGGCGGCCGGTGGCCGGCAGCCGGAATGGATGTCCACCCACCCCGATCCGCAGAACCGTATCAGCAGCCTGCGCCAGCGCGCCCCGGGCCTGCAACCGGTCTACCAGGAGGCGCGCAGGGCGGGTCGAACCCCGCGATGCGGTCCATAACGCCTTTCTAACGTTCGATACTGGCGCTTTCCGTACAGACACAGGTTCTGTTAGGTTTGCCGACCCGATCCGCCATCGCATGCGCGATGGCACGAAAGAGGTGATCCATGAAATTCCGCAGCAAGCACGCCGTCCTGTCGATCTTCATCGCTGCCGCCCTCGGCGGCGTCGTGGTGGCGGACGCGTCTGCCCAGTCCCGCGGTGGCAAGAAGTCGCAGAAGGCCGAGCAGCTGTTCCCGCAGGCGACCCGCCAGGAGCCGGAAGCCAAGGCGTCGAGCAAGCTCAGCAAGAAGCTGCAGAAGATGATCGACGTCTACAACAAGGACGACTTCGCCCAGACCCGCACCCTGGCCGACGAGATCCTCGCTACCGAGGGTGCCAGCGACTACGACCGCGCACTGGCCGCGCAGCTGGCCTCCCAGGCCGCCTACAACCTGGATGACACCGCTGCGACCAAGGCCTACCTGCAGCAGGTGCTGCAGTTCAACGGCCTGGACAACAACGGCCACTACCAGTCGATGCTGATGCTGGCCCAGCTGCAGCTGGCCGACGACGAGCTCGAGCCCGGCCTGGCCACGCTGGACAAGTACCTGTCCGAGACCAAGTCGGCCAAGCCGGACGACCTGGTGCTCAAGGGCCAGGCGCTATACCAGTCCGAGCGCTACCAGGAGGCGATCCCGCTGCTGAAGCAGGCCGTGGAAACCGCGCCGGAGCCCAAGGACAGCTGGATCCAGCTGCTGATGGCCTGCTACGCCGAGACCGGCCAGCATGCCGAGGCCATCGCCCTGGCCGAGCGCCTGGTGGCCAAGAACCCGTCCGACAAGAAGGCCCAGGTCAACCTGGCCACCGTGTACTCGCAAGCCGAGCAGATGGACAAGGCGGCCGGCGTGCTGGAGACCATGCGCAAGGCCGGGCAGCTGACCGAGGAGCGTGAGTACCGCCAGCTGTACATCACCTACGCGAACATGGACGGCCGCGAGAAGGACGTCATCAGCGTCATCAACGAGGGCCTGGAGAAGGGCGTGCTCAAGCCCGACTACCAGACCCACCTGGCGCTGGCCCAGTCCTACTACTACAGCGAGCAGGTCCCGCTGGCGATCGAGCACTGGCAGAAGGCGGCTCCGCTGTCCAAGGACGGCGAGACCTACCTCAACCTGGCCCGCGTGCTGTGGCAGGAGGGCAAGGTCGCCGAGGCCAAGCAGGCTGCCCAGCAGGCGCTCGCCAAGGGCATCCGCAAGCCCGAGGACGCCCGCAAGATCATCAACTTGAAATAAGCCCCAGAAGACGCGCCGCACCCTAGGCACAGGGCCGCGGTATTGGTATATGCTTGGCGGTTCATGCGGTTTTCACCGTGAATCAGGGAACCCACCGGTTCCAGCCCCAAAAACGAGCCATTGGCGCAATGACTGAACAACTGGTCGTCCACAGGAACTACGAAGAAACCGAGGACAGCGGGCTAAGCTGGCCGCGCATCATCGGCATCGCGTTCGTCATCGCGCTTCATCTGGCGGCGTTGATGCTGCTGCTGATTCCGGCCGTCGCGCCGAAGGCCGAGGTCGACAAGGAGCGTGCCGTCCTGGTCACCCTGGTCGATGCCCCGCCGCCGCCGCCCCCGCCGCCGCCGCCGCCGCCGCCGCAGGACAAGCCGCCGCCGCCGATCAAGGAGCTGTCGCCGCCGAAGCCCTCCCCGGTGCCGCCGCCGCCGGAGGCACCGCCGATCGACGTGGCCGAGCCGCGCCCGACCGACGTGTTCCAGGAGCCGACCCCGCCCGCCCCGCCGGCGCCGGTGTCCGACATCCAGGCCAGCGTGGACATCTCGTCCAAGAACATGAACCCGCCGCGTTACCCGCCCGCCGCCGCGCGTTCGGGCATCGAGGGCGAGGTCATCCTGGTCATCGACGTCGATGCCAACGGCAACGTGACCAACGTGTCGGTCGAGAAGTCCAGCCGCAACCGTGACCTCGACCGTGCCGCGATGGAAGCGGCTCGCAAGTGGCGCTTCAATCCCGCTACCGTGGGCGGCCAGAAGGCGGCCGGTCGCGTCCGGGTCCCGGTGAACTTCACCCTGGGTTGATGTCCGAACCCCGTGGCGGTCCGCCGCCACGGTAGCCGGGCCTACGTTTCCGCCTTCCTTCTACATCACCACCAAACCAAACAAAGGTAAGCGTCATGCTGCAGGAACTCTTCATCGCCGCCGCCGCCGGGGGCAACGCCGCCGGTCTGAACCAGATGGGCTTCGACCATCTGATCCATGAAATGACCTCCAAGCCCGGCGAGTTCGCCGTCTCCTGGATCGTGCTCATCTCGCTGGTCCTGATGTCGGCCGCGTCCTGGTACTGGACCGTCTACAACGCCATCAAGAACATGCGCCTCAAGTCGGCCGCCGACCGCGTGGTCAACGCCTTCTGGGAAGCCCCGAACGCCCAGGAAGCCATCCGCGTGATGGAAGAGCAGCCGCGCAGCGAGCCGTTCTCCAAGATCGCCCTGGACGCCGCCCAGGCAGCGGCCCACCACCAGCGTTCCGAGGCGGGCGCCGGCGCCGGCCTGGGCGAGACCCTGACCCGCTCGGAGTTCGTGGACCGCGCCCTGCGCCAGGCCGTGACCCGCGAGAGCGCGCGCCTGCAGTCGGGCATGGTGCTGCTGGCAACCGTCGGTGCGACCGCGCCGTTCGTGGGCCTGCTCGGTACCGTGTGGGGCATCTACGGCGCGCTGATCAAGATCGGTGCGACCGGTTCGGCCTCCATCGACGCCGTCGCCGGCCCGGTGGGCGAGGCGCTGATCATGACCGCGATCGGCCTGTTCGTCGCGATCCCGGCCGTGTTCGCCTTCAACTTCTTCAGCAAGATCAACAGCGCCACGATCGCCCGCTTCGATTCGTTCGCCCACGATCTGCACGACTTCTTCGCCACCGGCTCGCGCGTTCGCTGAGCCGGTTCCCGAAGCGTCGTTCCTGCATTAGACGGAGAGCCACATGGCCTTCAGTTCCGACAACAGCAGCGGTCCGATGAACGACATCAACGTCACGCCCCTCGTGGACGTGATGCTGGTGCTCCTCATCATCTTCATCATCACTGCGCCACTCATGGCCCACAAGGTGAAGGTCGAGCTGCCCGAGGCCAACCTCGTCCGGACGATGGACGATGAGAACGAGCGCCAGATGCCGATCACCATTTCGGTGAAGGAAGATGGCTCGCTCTACTGGAACGACGAGCCGATCACCCGTGAGGTGATGGAGTCCCGCCTGTCCAGCGTTGCCCAGCAGACCCCGCAGCCGCCGCTCAACCTGCGTGGCGACCGCACCACCCGCACCGGCGTGATCCAGGACGTCGTCAAGGTGGCCCAGTCCCAGGGCATGCTCGACATCGGTTTCGTCGCCACCAAAGAGAAGGGGCAGTAAGCCATGGCTTTCAGTACGGGTGGCAACAAGGGCCCAATGGCTGAGATCAACGTCACGCCGCTGATCGACGTGATGCTGGTTCTGCTGATCATCTTCATCGTCACCGCGCCGATCATGACGTATCCGATCGACGTGGCGCTGCCGCAGCGGGTCATCAACCCGCCGCCGGTCACGACCGAGCCTCCGCCGCCGATCGACCTGCGCATCGATGCTTCCAACCAGGTGTACTGGAATAACGGCCCGGTCGCCCTGGCCTCGCTTCCGCAGCTGATGGAAACCGAGGTACAGCGTGATCCGACCAACCAGCCCGAGTTGCGCATCGACGCCAATGGCGATTCGCAGTACGAGGTGCTGACGCGGGTCCTGGCTGCGGCGAAGAACGCGGACATGAAGAAGATCAACTTCGTGCAATAACAGTGTCCGCCGGCCCTGCTTCCTGCAGCGGCGGGCGTCGGCAAGGCACTGGGAAAGCGCCGCCTCCGGGCGGCGTTTTCCGTTGGGCGGTCCGTCCGCCCAAGGGGAAATCCGGGGGCTCCGACACCATCAGGGCTCCGCATCGCGGCAGGTACCCGTCCGGCATCCGGCGGGAACAGCGGGCAAGTGGCAGGCCGGACCATGTGGCAGCCAGATCGTGAGCGGCTGCGCGCACTACCCCGGAGGGACGCCGGGGTGGTGGTGGTGGTCACGTGGAACGTGCGGTTTCGCCCCGCCGTACGGCCACGACCCGAGCGCCGGCCCGGCTGGGCATGCCTGCGCGCGGTTGGCGGCCGCGCCAGGCGCCGGCGGCGGCTGGCAGGCTATGCATGCGATGCACCACGACCCCGGGCAGACGCGTGCTTCCAGCCAGGCAGGCAGCGCCGCGCCGTGACGCCCGTCCGGCTCCGTCCCAGCTTCGATGCCGGGCTGGACCGGCCACATGCCGCCGCGGCGCCCTGGCCGTCGGGCTCCGGCACGCGGAAGGAAGCCATCCACCCGCCGTCGCCGTGGACCCCACCCGTCCTGCCGCAGGGGCATGGCCCATGTGCCTAGAGCGGAAAGGACGCCGCAGGGTCGATGCCGGTGCCCTGACTGCACTCACCGCCGGGCCGACAGGATCTCCAGGTACGCCTGCACCGTGGGCCCAAGACCTCGGTACAAGGCTTCGCCGACAAGTGCGTGGCCGATGGATACCTCGTCCACCCCGGGCACCCCGGCAAGGAACACACCCAGGTTGGCCTGCGACAGGTCATGGCCCGCGTTGACGCCCAGCCCTGCCGCCCGTGCGCGACGGGCGGTCTCGGCGCACGCGGCGATGGCCGCGGGCGTCGCGGCGCCGCCTTCGGCGCGGGCCGCGGCATAGGGGCCGGTGTAGATCTCGATCCGGTGTGCGCCGACCTCGGCCGCCCGCTCCACCCGGGGATTGCCGGCATCGACAAACAGGCTGACCCTGCAGCCCAGTGCCGCGAACCCGCCGACCTGCGCCGCCAGGCCGGCCAGGTCGCCGGACAGGTCGAAGCCATGGTCGGAGGTCAGCTGGCCGTCGCTGTCCGGGACCAGGGTGACCTGGGCCGGGCGCACCTGCGCGCACAGCGCAAGAAGGCCCGGGTAGCCCGCGCGGGCCGGGGCGAACGGGTTGCCCTCGATGTTGAGTTCCACGCCGGAGCCGGCCACAAGCCGGGCAAGCGGCGGAAGGTCCTCGGCCACGATATGGCGGCGGTCCGGGCGCGGGTGCACGGTGATGCCGTGGGCGCCGGCCTCCAGGCAGGCGCGCGCGGCGGCCACGACATCCGGCTCGCCGCCGCCGCGCGAATTGCGCAGGACCGCGACCTTGTTGACGTTGACGCTGAGCCGGGTCATTGCGGGGGTGGGACCCCCGGTCCGGTCTGGCCTGCGGCCGCCTCGCGGCGCTTGGCTTCGGCGAGCGCGCGCAGGCGCAGCAGTTCGGCCGGGTCGATCATGGTCATCTCGTCGCGCCGGCCATCGCCGACGCGCTCGCGGTACAGGCCAACGACCCACGCCACGAGGAACCCGCCGCAGGCCAGCAGGCACAGCATCAGCAGCCCGCCACTGCGGGTGGTCAGGGCAAGCCCCAGCGCGACGATCGCCAGCAGGAGGTGGAGCCAGTGCATCGGTTTCTCCTTGGAGAGGGCGCGTCCGGCCGGCGCCACGGCGGCCCAATGATGCCGCCTCCGGGCGGTGGCGTCATGCCGTGCATCCGCCGACGCGGCCGTCCGTCGCCGCCTAGAGCACCGGCGACAGCAAGCGCGCCAGTGCCTCGGGCAGGCGGTGGCGCCACAGGCCGTTGGGACGGTCGAGCCGGGTTCGCACCGCATCGTCCATCTCGCCCTCCAGCAGGCTGGCCAGCGCCTGGCAGGTCTGGCGGTCGCGCAGCATCACCGAGGCCTCGAAGTTCAGCCGGAAACTGCGGTGGTCGAAGTTCGCGCTGCCCACCACGCAGAGCTCGTCGTCGGTGACCAGCGCCTTGGTGTGCAGCATGCGCGGACCGTACTCGTACACCTTGACCCCGGCCTTGAGCAGCTCGTCGAAATAGGAGCGTGCCGCCAGCGTCACCATGCGCGAGTCGCTGCGGTGGGGTACCAGCAGGCGCACGTCCAGGCCGCCCAAGGCGGCGGACGTCAGCGCCATGCGCGCGGCTTCGCCGGGCACGAAGTACGGTGTCACCAGCCAGACCCGGCGCCGCGCCTCGTGGATGGCGGCCACCTGCAGCCGGTGGATCGCCTCCCAGGACGAATCCGGCCCGGACACCAGCACCTGGGCGCGGATCGCGCCGGCCATCGCATCGGGCCAGTATTCCGGCGCCTTGAAGTCGTCCGAGCCGCAATCGCCGGCATAGATCCAGTCCTCGACGAAGACCAGCTGCAGGCTGCGCACGACCTCTCCCTCCAGCCGCAGGTGCAGGTCGCGGAAGGCATCCTTGCGCACCGATTCGTCATGCTCGTCGGCGATGTTGATGCCGCCGATGAAGCCGACCTGGCCGTCGACCACCACGATCTTGCGGTGGTTGCGCAGGTTGAGCCACGGCCGGCTGAAAGGCCGGAAGCGGGTAGGGTGGAACCAGCAGTACTCGCCGCCTGCCTCGCGCAGCGCCTTGAGGTGGCGCACGCGCATCTTCCCGGAACCGACCGCGTCCAGCAGCAGCCGTACCTTGACCCCGGCACGGGCCCGCTCCACCAGTGCCTCCAGCAGGCGGTTGCCGCTCTGGTCCGGCTGGCAGATGTAGTACTCCAGGTGGATGTGGTGGCGGGCGGAGGCGATCGCCTCCAGCAGCGCCGCGTAGGTGTCGTGGCCGCCGACCAGCCAGTCGGCGCGGCGGGCGGTGGACGGTGGCAGCCCGGTCGTCGCCTGGCCGATCCGCGACAGCTCCACGCAGCTGTCGTCGGCCGGGCAGGTGCTGGAGTAATGGCCCATCCCCGAGCGGGCGCGGCCGCGGCGCAGCCGTTGGCGGTGGACCCGCTGCGGGCCGAGCAGGAAGTAGACCAGGAAGCCGATGTAGGGCAGCAGCGCCAGCGACAGCACCCAGCTCAGGGTGGCCACCGGCTCGCGCTTCTGCAGCACGATCCACGCGCACAGCCAGAGGATGTAGAGCAGCCAGGCGGCCAGCAGGTACAGGCCCAGGTGGGGGATGGAGGTGACGGATTGCCAGGCGGCATCGAGGAGTTCGCGCATGGGCCGATTCTATGGCCGTCGGTGCGACCGGCGCGTGCGTGCCTGGCCGTCGCACGACCTGAGACGCGGTCGTGCCAGGCTGCGGCCATGGGCGGACCTGCAATCAAGGGACGCGGCACGCGCGGGTACCTGCCGGGCCGTTTCGAAGTCACCGTGACCGAGGCGGTGGACGACGGCTGGGACTGCCCGGAGACCGAGCCGGCGTCCGGGCCGGATCCTGCGCGTCCGCGCACCCGGGTCCACGAGGAAGCCGCCCGCAGCATCATCACCCGCAACAACTCCCCGGACATCGGCTTCTCGCAGTCGGTCAACCCGTACCGCGGGTGCGAACACGGGTGCTCGTATTGCTTCGCGCGGCCCTCGCATGCCTACCTCAACCTGTCGCCGGGCCTGGACTTCGAGACCCGGATCTTCGCCAAGACCAACGCCCCGGAACTGCTGCGCAGGGAGCTGGCGCGGCCCGGCTACCGGCCCAGCCCGATTGCACTGGGGATCAACACCGACGCCTACCAGCCGCTGGAGCGCAGGCTGCAGCTGACCCGCCGGCTGATGGAGGTGCTGGTGGAATGCCGGCACCCGTTCACCCTGATCACCAAGAACGCCCTGGTGGAACGCGACCTGGACCTGCTGCAGGCCGCCGCGGCGCAGGACCTGGTGCATGTGCACTTCTCGGTGACCACGCTGGACCCGCACCTGGCCGCCCGCCTGGAGCCGCGCGCCGCGGCCCCGCACGCGCGGCTGCGGGCAATGCGGCGGCTGCATGAGGCAGGCGTGCAGGTGGGCGTCATGTTCGCGCCGGCGATCCCCTGGGTGAACGACCACGAGCTCGAGCAGGTGCTCGAGGCCGCACGCCAGGCGGGTGCCTCCAGCGCGGGCTACGTGCTGCTGCGCCTGCCACACGAGGTCGCGCCGCTGTTCCGCGACTGGTTGCAGGCCCACGTGCCGGACCGCGCCGAACACGTCATGAGTACGGTGCAGCAGATGCGCGGCGGGCGCGACTACGATTCGGGCTTTGGCACGCGCATGCGCGGTCAGGGCCGCTATGCCGATCTGCTGGAACAGCGCTTCGCCCTGGCCTGGCGCCGCTGCGGCTACCACGCCGTGCGCGAGCGCCCGCTGGACTGCACCCGCTTCCTCCCGCCGCGCGCGCCCTCCGCGCAGGGCGAGCTGTTCTGAGCCGGGAGGCGCCTCGCGCGCCGGGCCGGGGATGTCCTCAGGCCGGCGGCTGGCAGGAATCGCGCACGATCAGGTGCGGGCGCACGCTGGCCACCGGCAGCGCGACCGTGTCGCTGCGGATCAGCGCGGTGGCGGCGATACGCCCGGTGTCACGGATATGCCGGCGCACCGACGTCATGGCCGGCCACAGCCGCGAGGCCAGCGGGCTGTCGTCATAGCCCACCACCGACAGGTCGCGCGGAATGTTGATGCCCGCCCTCAGCGCGACCTTGTAGACGCCGGCGGCGATCTCGTCGTTGCCGCAGAAGATGGCCGTGGGCCGGTTGCGGCCGGACAGCAGCTGTTCGGCCGCCGCCACCCCGGACTCGAACGAGTAGCTGGCTTCGATGATCCGCGAGTGCGGCACCGTCATCCCCCGCCGGGCCAGCGCGTCGACGAAGCCTTCGGTGCGCTCCAGGGCCGAGCGGTAGGTGGTGGCGCCGGTGATCAGGGCGATGTCGCGGTGGCCCAGGTCCAGCAGGTACTCGGCCGCCTCGATCGCGCCCTCGCGGTCGTGGGTCACGATCATGCAGCCGTCGTCCTCGGCAAAGCCGGCCGAGGCCACCCGCATGTAGCGGCAGTCCAGCTCCGCGACCATGTCCACCAGGTTCTGGTCCTCGGAGGCACGCGGTATCAGCAGCACGCCGTGCAGCTTCTGCTGCTGCACGAAGCGGCGCACCCCGTCGATGTACCCGGGGGCCCGGCTGTCGCACGGGTGCACCACCAGCTCGAAGCCCGAATCCCGGAGCGCGTCCAGCGCACCGTACTGCACGTCCACGATGTACTGCGCGGTCGGGTTGTCGTAGACCATGCCGATCAGGAAGGAGCGGCGGAAGGCCAGGCCACGCGCCATCGGGTCGGGCGTATAGCCGACCTCGCGCATCAGCGCCTCGACCTTCTCGCGGGTGTCCTTGCGCACCAGCGGCGAGCTGTTGATGATCCGCGAAACGGTCTTCTTCGAGACCCCGGCCAGCCGCGCGATGTCATTGATGGTGGCGACCTTGCCGGGCGGGAGCCGGGGGGCTGTCTCTGGATTCTTGCGCGCGGGCATGTCGGTGTTCGCGGGAATATCGGGGCTGATTCTAGCCGGGCCGCGCACGATGCCGCGGATCGGACGCCAAAGCGATGGCATGCGCGCGGACCGGGTGCATGGCCGCGAGCCCGCTTCGCGCCCGTCGGCACGGGCGGTGACGGGCTGCCCGGATGCGTCGGCGGCACGCCGCGGCGGTCCATGCTCACTACAATGACACCGTTAGCCAGCTGGCGCGCGGGTCGTGGCCCCCGTGACCGGCGGCCGCCACCCCCCCGGGCACGTCCCTGCAGGATTCGAGGAGTCGCGATGTCAGCGCGTTTCGTGTGTTTCGGTGAACTGCTGCTGCGCCTGAGCGCGCCCGGCCGCGAGAAGCTGCTCCAGGGGCCCCAGCTGGAAGCGCGCGTGGGCGGCGCGGAGGCGAATGTCGGCGTGTCGCTGGCGCGCTTCGGGCACCGGGTGTCGGTGGTCAGCACCCTGCCGGACAACGCGCTGGGCGATGCGGCCGCCGGCGAGCTGCGCCGGCATGGCGTGGAGGTGTCCGGCGTGCGCCGCACGCCTGGCCGCATGGGCCTGTACTTCCTGGCCCCGGGGGCGATCCACCGCCCCGCCGAGGTACTGTACGACCGCGCCGGATCGGCGTTCGCGCTGGCGCCCGCCGACAGCTACGACTGGGCGTCCCTGCTGGACGGGGCCGACTGGCTGCACCTGTCCGGGATCACGCCCGCCCTGGGCGCCGCCACCGCCGCCGCCGCGCTGGACGCCGCACGCGCGGCGCGTGCGGCCGGGGCGAAGGTGTCCTTCGACGGCAACTTCCGGCCGTCCCTGTGGCAGGCGCGGGAACCCCAGGCGCCCTCCATCCTGCGCGCGCTCATGGCCGAGGCCGACGTGCTGTTCGCCGACCACCGCGACATGGGCGTGGTGCTCGGGGGCAGCTATCCGCAGCAGGAGACGCTTGAGCGCGTGCAGGCGGCGGCGGCCGACGCGTTCGCCGCGTTTCCGCACCTGCAGTGGATGGCGTGCACCCTGCGCACCGCGCGCAACGTCGACCACCACGCGCTGTCGGCGGTGCTGGTCGGGCGCACGTCCGGCATCGCACTGGCGCCGCAGGAGGAGGTGGGGCCGATCGTGGACCGCATCGGCGGCGGCGACGCCTTCGCCGCGGGGGTACTGCACGGCCTGGCCCGTGGCTGGGCGCCGGAGCGCACGGTCCGCTTCGGCCTGGCGGCCGGATGCCTGAAGCACTCGGTCCCCGGGGATTTCAACCTGGTGTCCGAAGCCGAGGTGGAGGCCCTGGTCGGCGAAGGCCGTTACGACGTCCGTCGCTGAGCGCGGCCCCGGTGCGGCTCAGATGATCCGCAGGGTGATCGCCTTGAGCACCGCGCGGGTGCGGTCGCGGGTGTCGAGCTTGTCCAGGATCCCCGAGACGTAGTTCTTTACCGTTCCCTCGGCCAGGAACAGGCTGCGCGCGATCTCCTTGTTGGAATAGCCGCCGGCCAGCAGCCGCAGGATCGCGACCTCGCGCGTGCTGAAGGCCTCGCCGGGCGCGGCACCGTCGTGGAAGCGGTAGCGCGCGCGCACCGGCTCGGTGCTGACCGGCGCCAGCAGCGTGCCGCCGGCGGCCAGGTGGACGATGGCCCGGTGCAGTTCCTCCGGCGCGGCGTCCTTGAGCAGGAAGCCCTGGGCGCCGGCATGGGTGGCATCCAGCAGCAGCGCGCTGTCGTCGAAGGTGGTCAGCAGCAGCACGGGGGTCGCGTCGCCGCGCTCGCGCAGCGCGCGGACCATCGCGATGCCGTCCATCCCGGGCATGCGCACGTCGCTCAGCACCACATCCACCGGGGCGGCACCCAGGGCATGGAGCAGGCTGGCACCGTCGTCGGCCTCCACCACCACGGCCACCTCCAGGCGCTCGAGCAGGGCGCGCAGGCCGGCGCGCACCAGCGCCTGGTCGTCGGCCAGGGCGATCCGCAGTGCGGGCGTGGCGCTCATCCGGGCAACCACGCGCGCAGCTGCAGCGCGCCCCGGGCACTGCGGGCCAGTTCCAGCCGCCCACCCAGCGCGGCAAGGCGTTCGCGCATCCCGCCCAGGCCGTTGCCCTCGCGCAGCGGACCGCGGCAGTGGCCGTCGTCGTCGATTTCGATCGCGAGGCCGCCCTCACCGGCGGCCGCAATGCGCACCCTGACCTTCGCCGCGCCGGCATGGCGCGCGGCATTGGTCAGCGCTTCCTGGACCACGCGCAGCACCACCTCGGCGACCGCCGGGTCGGTGACCCGCACGTCGGCGGCGACCTCCAGCTCCAGCTGTGGCCGGGGGAAAGGCGCGGCAAGCGCGCGCAACGCGGTTGCCAGGTCCATCCCGCGCTCGTCGCGCAGCGACTGCACCACCTGCCGCAGGTCGGCCATCAGTTCCGCGGACAGGGCTTCGGCCACCACGAGCTCGTGGCGTCGGCCCAGTTCGTGGTCGGCGGCCAACGCGCGCAGGTTCAGGCGCATGGCGGTGAGCTTGTGGCCGGCCACGTCGTGCAGCTCGCGGGCCATGCGCAGGCGCTCGGCATCGCGCGTGCTGTCGGCCAGCAGCGCCCGGGTGGCCAGCAGGTCGGCGTTGACCCGGGCCAGGGCATCGCGCGACTGCTCCGCCGATCGCGCGTAGTGCACGCAGATCGCCGCCAGCGCCTGGAAGCCCATGTTGATCAGCACCATCGGGGCGGCCGCGTCGTGGCCGGCCTGGCGCAGCGACAGGTAGAAGGCCGTGTTGGCGACGACCACCGTCACGCTTGCCGCCCGCGGCGACCAGCGCGAGAACACGCACGCGGTCCAGATCACCAGCAGCACCTGCGAGGCGCCGATCCCGCGGCTGAAGCCGTGCAGCACCAGGATCACCGGCACCATCGCCACCAGCACCGCGTCGTGGCGGCGGCGCCAGGTATCGGGCATCAGGTGCTGGAGCACGAACAGCAGCAGGAACAGCAGCAGCATCGCCGCGGCCCATGGACGCTGGGCGGGCTGGACGAAGCCCAGCGCGTAGCCGACCGTGAGGATGGTCAGCAGCCCGGCCAGGGACAGCGGCTGCATTAGGGGGGCGAACAGGCGGCGCATGCGCGCATGCTCCGCCGAGGCGGCGCCGGTGGCAATGCCATCGGCGCAGGTGGTGACTTCCGGCAGGGCGCCGGCCGCCCGCCGCGTCAGCCGGCCTTGCGCCGGGACGGTGCCTTCTTGGCGGTCTTCTTGGCCGGGGCCTTCTTCGCGGCCTTCTTGGCCGTCGCCTTCCGGGCCGGCTTGGCGGGTGCCTTGGCCGGGGTCCTGGCGGCGCTGGCCTTGCTGGCCGGCGTGCGCTTCTTCGCATCCAGGCTCTGCTGGAGCAGGGCCATGAAGTCGACCACGTTGGTGGTGGTCTCCTCCGGTGCGTCCGGCTCGTCCTCCACCTGGGTGGTACCGCCGGCGCTCTTGATCCGCTTGCGGATGATCGCCTGCAGCCGTTCGCGGAACTCGTCCCGGTAGTCGTCGGGTTTCCACTGGCCGCTCATCGAGTCGATCAGCTGCTCGGCCATCTGCAGTTCCTTCGGGCTGATGCGGTAGTCCGAGGCTGCACCCTCCGGCAGCTTGTACTCGGTCGCGTCGACCAGCTCCTGCGGGTAGCGCAGCAGCATCAGCACCAGGGCGTCGCCCTGCGGCAGCACCGCCGCCAGGTACTCGCGGGTGCGGATGACCACCCGCGCGATGCCGGCGCGGCCGCTGTTGCGCAGGGTCTCGCGCAGCAGCACGTAGCCCTTCTCGGCCTTCTTGCCCGGTACCAGGATGTACGGCTTCTCGTAGTAGCGCGGGTCGATCTCGGCCGCGTCGATGAAAGTCTCCACCTCCACGGTCTCGTGGCTCTCCGGCGCCGCGGCCTTGATGTCCGATTCCTCCAGCACGACGTAGCTGCCCTTGTCGTACTCGAACGCCTTGACGATCTCCTTCCACGGCACTTCCTCGCCGGTGTCGGCATTGACCCGCTCGTAGCGCACCGGCTTGTGGTCGCGCGAGTCGAGCATGCGGAAGTGCAGGTCGGTGCGGCGCTCGCCGGACATCAGCGACACCGGGACGTTGAGCAGGCCGAAGGACAGGGTGCCGGTCCAGATCGGGCGGGCCATGGCGCAAACCTCGGGACGGAAGGGATGCCAAGCGTTAGCACGCTTTCCGTGGCATGGCTGTGAGCGCAGCGGCAGGTCGTCGCAGGCCGCTGCCGTCACGCCGCCTTTAGCGGCGCGGCGCAAGCATTGGCGCTCCCGCCGAGCAAAGAAGGAGGCAGAGCATGACCAGCCGCGACCGCAAGGATCCGCCGCCGCCTGGCACCGAGCGGCGTCCGGATTCGCCGCTCGAGGAGCGCAGGCGCAAGCAGCACGAGGACCGCAACCAGGACGAAGCCCTGGAGGAGACCTTCCCCGCTTCGGACCCGGTTTCGCCGTTCGTTCCGGCCAAGGTGCCGGAATAGGTCCGCCAGGTGCCCCACGAAAAAAGGCCCCGCGGTGCGGGGCCTTCTGCTTTGCGGGGGTGGTCCGGCGCTCAGGCGCTGACCGCAGCCACCGCGCGCGCCACGTATTCCAGGTTGCCCTGGTTGAGGGCGGCCACGCAGATGCGCCCGGTGCCCACCGCGTAGATGCCGAACTCCTCACGCAGGCGCTCGACCTGGGCCTTGTCCAGCCCCGAGTAGGAGAACATGCCCGCCTGCTCGTTGATGAAGCCGAACTCCGGCCGGCCCAGGTCGGCCAGCTTGGCGACCAGGCCGCCGCGCAGGGCGTGGATGCGCTCGCGCATCTGGCCCAGCTCCTCCTCCCACAATGCACGCAGCTCGGGGCTGGTCAGCACGCCGGCCACCAGCGCGGCGCCGTGCGCCGAGGGGCTGGAGTAGATGGTGCGGATGATGCGCTTGATCTGCGACTGCACCGCCCTGGCCTGCTCGCCGGTTGGCGCGACGATCGACAGCGCGCCAACGCGCTCGCCGTAAAGCGAGAACGACTTGGAGTACGAGCTGGCCACCACGAAGGCCTCGATTCCGGCCTCGACCATCACCGCGATGGCCGCCGCGTCCTCGGCGATGCCCTTGTCGAAACCCTGGTAGGCCATGTCGATGAACGGGAACAGCTGGCGCTCCTTGAGCACCTGCGCCACCTGCTTCCACTGCTCGACGGTGAGGTCGGCGCCGGTCGGGTTGTGGCAGCAGGCGTGCAGCAGCACGGTGGTGCCCGGCTGCAGCTGCTGCAGGTCCGCCAGCATGCCGGCGAAGTCCACGCCATGGGTGGTGGCGTCGAAATAGGTGTAGTCCACCACCTCGAAGCCGGCGGCGGAGAACACTGCGCGGTGGTTCTCCCAGCTGGGGTTGCTCAGGGCCAGGGTGGCGTGCGGCAGCAGCTTGCGCAGCAGCTCGGCGCCCACGCGCAGCGCGCCGGAACCGCCCACGGTCTGGGTGGTGGCCACGCGGCCGGCAGCCAGCAGCGGCGAGTCCTTGCCGAACAGCAGCTCGCGGGTGGCCTGGGTGTAGGCCGGCAGGCCATCGATCGGCAGGTAGCCGCGCGGGCGCGCGGCGGCGGCCAGCGACTGTTCGACCTGCTGCACGGCCTTGAGCAGCGGGATCCGTCCCTGTTCGTCGTAGTAAATGCCCACGCCCAGGTTGACCTTGGTGGTGCGGGAATCGGCGTTGTACGCCTCGGTCAGGCCCAGGATCGGGTCACCGGGGACCAGTTCGACGTTGGAGAAGAAGGACACGGCGTGGCTCTGCGATGGAGGGTGGCGGGAAGCACGGCACGTCGCGCGCGCGTGCGCAAAAAACCGCCCAATCCTAACAGGGCGCCACGGCCCCCTCGACCGTTTCCGCTGACACCGGTGCCTGCGCGTGGTGGCGGGCACCGGGCCTGGCTTCAGCGATGCAGCTCCAGACCCAGCAGCAGGCCGCGGCCCGGGCCCGGCTCGTAGAACCGGCCGTTGCCTTCGTTGACGATCACCGAACCGGCGTGGCGCCGGTCCAGCAGGTTGTCCACGCGGGCGAAGGCGCGCAGGCGGTTGGCACCGGACGTCCAGCTGCGCGCGGTTTCCAGATGCAGCAGGCCATGGCCGGCGGCGCGTTCGCTGCCAGCGTCGTTGACGGCCACCGCGCTGACGCCCATCGCCTCCAGTGCCGCCTCCCACGCCTGGCCCTGCCATTGCAGCCGGGCCCAGCCCTGGCGCCGCGGCACGCCCGGGATCGCCGCGCCGGCGGGCACCGCGCCGAAACCGTCGCCGAAGCGCGCGTCCAGCCAGGTCGCGGACAGCTGCAGCGACCAGGCCGCATCCAGCGGCAGGCGGGCGGAGAGTTCCGCGCCCTCGCGCCGGGCCGCGCCCACGTTGCGGAAGCTGGAGCGGCCGCCGCTGTTGCGGGCCACCGCCAGCTCGTCGTCGGTATCGACCCGGAACAGCGCCGCCTCCACAGCCGCGCCGCCGTCGCTGCGCCATTTCAACCCGGCCTCCAGGTTGTCGCTGCGGGCCGGGCGCAGGTCCAGCGCCAGCCCGGCGCCGCCGTCCGCGCGGTAGGACAGCTCATTGAAGGTCGGGGTCTCGAACCCGCGCCCGGCCGACAGGTACAGGCGCAGGTCCGGGGTCGCGCTGAACACCAGCCCGGCTACCGGGGTGGTGGCCGAATAGCGCACGCTGCCGCTGTCGTCCGGGTTGGCACCGGTGACGTAGCGGTCGTCCGCCTCGAACCGCAACTCGCTGTGGCGTGCGCCAGCCTGCAGCGCCCAGCGGGGGCTGATCCGCCACCAGGCCTGGGCGTACTGGTCGAAGCTGCGCACGGTGTCGCGCTCGTCGCGGCGCAGGACGCCACGCACGCCCAGCAGCGGGCCGCCGCCGCCGTCGCGGAAATTCTCGTAGCCGCGGCGCAGCTGGCGCTGCCGTTCCACGCCGGCGCCGGCGGTGAACTCCAGGCGGCCGTCGCCGGATTCCCACGCCAGCCGCGCGTCCGCGCCGCCATAGGCGTTGTCCAGGTCGATCACGCCGCCCGAGTTGAGCGGGTTGGCCTGCGCGGCCACCGGCAGCGGCAGGTACTGCACCACCGAACGCTCGCCGGCCCAGGTGCCGGCGCGCAGGTTCCATCCGCTTCCCAGCGGCTGCCGCCAGTGCAGGCCCAGCTGGTCCTGCCGCACCGACTTGCGGGTGTTGAATGTATGCGCGGCGGCCACCGCCTGGCGCGGGTCCTCCCGCATCTGCGCGGCGGTCAGGCCGAGCGGGTCCTGCGCATCGGGCGCGTGGAAGTGGTTGCCGGACAGGTCCAGGCGGCCCCCGCCCGGCACGTCCCGGTGCAGGTGTGCGTTGAGCGAGGTGCGGCGTGCGGCGCTGTGGTCGCGATAGCCGTCGCCGTCCACCCCCGATGCGGCCAGGTTGTAGCCGGTGCCGGCGGCGGTGCCGCGCAGCCGCGCGCTGCCGGCCAGGTGGCCGTACCGCCCGGCGGTGGCGCGCAGGTCGACACGCGGGTCAGGCGTGCCGTCAGCGCTCCACAGCTGGACCACGCCGCCGGAGGAGTTGCCGTACAGCGCCGAGAACGGGCCGCGCATGACCTCGATGCGGTCACCGGCGGCCAGCGCGAAATGCGAGACCTGACCCTGGCCGTCGGGCATGGTCGCCGGGATGCCATCGGCGTACAGGCGCACGCCGCGCACGCCGAAGGTCGAACGGGCGCCGAAGCCGCGGATCGACAGCTGGGTGTCCTGCGCCCGGTTCTGGCGGTCGCGCGCCAGCAGCCCGGGGATCCCGGACACCGCCTCGGACAGGTCGGTGAGCGCACGCGCCGAAGGTTGCTGCAGGTCGACCACGTCCAGCGAGGCGGGCAGGTCGAACGCCGGCGCCGACTCGACCCGCGCGGTCACCACCACCCCGGGCAGTTCCACCGCCTCCGGCGCCGGGGCGGCGAGGGCGTGGGCGAGGGGGACGAACAGCAGGGTGCCGGCGGTGCCGGCCAGTACGAGGCGGGGGAAGTCCATGCGCCAAGTCTAGGCAGCCGCGCGTGAGCCTGTCGCCGATGTCCCCGCTCATGCCGATCGGCCATGTGCTTGTGCCGATCGGTAACGGGCGAAACAGCGCGGGATAACCGCATCTTTACCCGCCAGCGGACGCCGGCCGGTGTACTGGACCCCGGCGATCCACGGAGGAAACGCCATGCGCATCACGATCATCGGCGCGGGCTTCAGCGGCAGCGTGCTGGCCACCGAGCTGGCCCGTCTCGCACCCACGGGCGTGGACCTGCGCCTGGTCGGCACGCCCGATGGTTTCGGCCGCGGCGTGGCCTATGGCGAGGCCCGCCCCGAGCATCTGCTCAACGTGCGGGCCCGCGAGATGGGCGCGACCGGGGACCGTCCCGACGAATTCGCGCGCTGGCTCAGTCTTACCCGCCGCGCCGGCGAGAGCTTCCTGCCGCGGCTGGTGTACGGCGAATACCTGTACTGGCGCCTGCAGTCGGCCGCGCAGGTGTCGCTGGCCAGCTTCACCCAGGTGCAGCAGGAGGCGGTGGCGGTGGAACGCGAAGGCAGCCGGTTCCGCGTGCTGCTGGCCGACGGCACGGATTTCCCCACCGAGCGGGTGGTGCTGGCGGTCGGCGCGCTTCCGCCGCAGCGGCTGCAGGGCGTGGGGCCGCGGCTGCTGGTGGATCCGGCGTACATCGCCTGGCCCTGGCAGCGGAACCTGCGCGGCGACGATGCGCTGGCGCGCGTGCCCGCGCAGGCGCGGGTGCTGGTGGTCGGGACTGGTCTGACCATGGCCGACACCGTGGTCAGCCTGCTGCGCCGCGGCCACCAGGGCCCGGTGACCGCGATCTCCCGCCACGGCCTGTTGCCGCAGCCGCACCTGGCCGAGCCCGGGACGGGCATCGCGTTGCCGCCCAGGGTGCTGCACGCACTGGCCGGCGCCGACGTCCACCAGCTGCTGCGCGCGTTGCGCGACCTGGCCGCGGTGGTGCCGGACTGGCGCGGCCTGGTCGACGCCCTGCGGCCGTACCTGCAGGGTTACTGGAAGTCGCTGCCGCCCGCCCAGCGCGGCCGGTTCCTGCGCCACCTGCGGCCGTACTGGGAAGTGCTGCGCCACCGCCTGGCGCCCAGCGTGCACGCGGAGCTGGAGCAGCTGCGCGATGAAGGACGGCTGCAGCTGCGCGCCGGCCGCCTGCTGCGCGCGCGCCGCGGCGAGCACGCGGTGGAGGTGGTGATCCGCGCCCGTGGGCAGGTGCACGCGGTGGCCGAGCACTACGACGTGCTGGTGCAAGCCACCGGGCTGGATACCGACATCGAGCGCACCAGCCACCCGCTGGTCGGGCAGCTGCGCGATGCGGGCACCATCAGCGCCGATCCCTTCGGCCTGGGCCTGCGCGCCACCGCCGATTCGGAAGTGCTGGACCGGAGGGGCGAGCCGGTGCGCGGCCTGTTCTGCATCGGGCCGCTGCTGCGCGGCCAGCTGTGGGAAACCATCGCCGTGCCGGAGCTGCGGGTAGCCGCCAGCACGCTGGCGCAGCAACTGCTGCAGGCGCCGCCGGTGTCGCGGCGGCCCGGGCGCGAGACGGTCGCGCCGCGACGGTCCGGCCAGCTGCGCTAGCGCTCAGACGTCGCCGTCGCTGGCCCAGCCCTCGCCGGTGCCGCGCTGCAGGACGTGGTCGGCCTCCAGCACCTGGCCGGCGGCCAGCGCGGGCTGGTCGGCCAGGCGCGCGTAGACCGGGGTGAAATCCGGGCGCGTGGCGTCCATCAGCTGCTCGAAGCTGTCGATCACGAAATAGGTCTTCTGGAAGGTGTCGATCCGGTAGCGGGTGCGCATGATCCGCTCCAGGTCGAAGCCCAGCCGGTTGGGCGCGGCCGATTCCAGCGAGTGCTTCGACTCGCCGGCCGAGGACACGATGCCGGCGCCGTAGATGCGCAGCCCGCCAGCCTGGCGGATCAGGCCGAATTCCACCGTGTACCAGTACAGCCGGGTCAGGTGCTGCAGCGCCTCCGGGCCGATGGCATGCGCCTTGACCCCGCCGCGGCCGTAGGCCTGCATGTAGTCGGCGAACACCGGGTCCATCAGCAGCGGCACGTGGCCGAACAGGTCGTGGAACAGGTCCGGCTCGGCGATGTAGTCGATCTGGTCCGGGCGCCGGATCCACCAGGTCACCGGGAAGCGGCGGTGGGCCAGGTGGTCGAAGAAATCCAGCTCCGGCAGCAGGCCCTCGACTCCGACCAGGGACCAGCCGGTAGCGGCGCCCAGCGCCTGGTTGAGCTGCTCGAACCGTGGGATCCGGCGTGCGTCCATGCCCATCGCGTCCTGCGCCTGCAGGAACTCGTCGCAGGCCCGCCCCACCAGCAACTGGCGCTGGCGCGTGTACAGCGTGCCCCAGGTGGTGTGGTCGTCCGCGCTGTAGTCGTCCCACGGCTGGTCGACCACCGCCGTGGTGTACACGGGTACGTAGCCCTTGTCGGTCTGCAGGCGTTGCGATTCGACGCGGCGGGGCGTGTCCATGGCAGGGCTCCTGCTTGACTGGGG
>JBQGEI010000212.1:0-4377 GCA_052039535.1 Pseudoxanthomonas sp. | reverse complement strand
ACGTAGCGGGTGAACGCCTGCACCCAGGCGGCATCGGCGCCGGCGGTCAGGTGCACCAGCAGGCCCAGCAGCAGGCCGGCGGCGAAGCCCACGCCCATCTTCAGCGGCATGGGCCAGGGGCTGGCATTGCGGATCATGCGGTGTTCCCGGATTACGGCAGGGCGCAGGGTAGCAGACGCGTTTCAGGGTCCTGCGCGGGGGTACAGCGGTGGCAGCTGGGCCGAACCGGCGACCGCCGCCGGGCCTGTTTCGCCAGCCCAACGCGGTCCACCGCGGAACGCGGCCCGCAGCTCGAGCCGCGCCCGTGCCGGGTCGCCATCGCCCGCCCACAGGGCGCGGCGCATCGCCTGCAGCGCGTCGCGCTGTCCCGGGTCGGCCAGGCGCGCCAGCACCTCGTCCAGGTCGCGCGCCGGTGGATGTGCCATCGCCTGCAGCAGGCGCACGGCCGCATCGAAGCTGTCCGCGTCCAGCGCGCGCCGCAGGTCGGCGGTGGTCGGGGCGGGCGCGCCGGGTTCCACCGCCGCGCCTGGCGCCACCCGCGTCGTGGCGTGCGTGACGTGATGCTGGCGACGCAGCTGCAGGGCCCACGCCAGCGTGGCCAGCCACAGCAGTCCCAGCGCCAGCGCCATCCACGGCCACAGGCCCGCGTCCCCGGCACCGCCGCCCCGCGGGCCGGCGCCGGCGTCCGCACCGGCCACGCCGGGCAGGGGCAACGCGGAGGCGCCGGCCGCCGGACCCTGCGTGGCGGCCGGCGACGGTGCGGCGACCTCCAGCTGCAGCGCGGGCAGGCGCGCGACGCTGGCGCGGCCCGCCGCGGCATCCCACCACGCCAGCGACGGTCCGGGCACCACCAGCGGGCCTGGCTGCAGCGGCACGATGGCGAAGCGTCGCACCACGGTCAGGCGCGGGGTGCCGTCGACGAAGTGCTCTGTGAGCTGGGGGCGTTCGGCGAACACCTGCGCGCCCTGCACCTGCGGCGCCGGGATGTCCGGGAACTGCGCCGCGGTGGCGCCACCGGCCTCGGCCTCGACCGCCACCTCCACCGCCTCGCCGGCGCGGGCGGTGGCGGGCGGGTCGAGGTAGCGCAGGCGCAGCCCCTGCAATGGCAGCCATGGCTGCGGTGCGTCGGCCGGCGGCGCGCGCACCTGCAGCTGCAGCGGCTGGCCCTCGGCGGCCAGTGCGCGGTCGGTGCCGAAGAAGTCGTCGAAGAACCGTGGCGAGGCCTGGCCACGGACGCGCGGCGCCGGCACCCGCAGCGTGCCGCTGCGCTCCGGCACCAGCAGGAAGCGGCGCTCGACGAACTGGTAGTCGCGGTTGCCCATGCGCCGGCGCCCGACGACGTCCTCGCCGATGCGCTGCAGGGCGGCCCCGTCCGGCGCTTCCTGGGTCAGCTCGCCGGACACCAGCGAGGTGGCGTAGTACAGCCGTACCACCAGGCCGACGTTCTGCTGCACCCAGACCGCGTCGTGTTCGACCTGGCTCTCCACGAACACGTCGCCGCGGGGCGCCGCCTGCACCGGCTGCACGCGCAGCACCTGGGCCGAGGTCTGTTCGGCGCCCACGCGCAACGCGGGCACCTGCAGGGTGCCGTTGCGGCGCGGCACCAGGCGCACGCCGAACAGCGCGCCGGTCCCCTGGCGCCCGGTGCGGAACGGGGTGCCGACCTCGAAGTCGGCCTCCAGCGGTGCGTAGTCCGGCGCGGCGCCGGGCTGGTCGGTCTCGATGTTGAGGGTGACGGTATCGCCCGCCCGGACCTGGCTGCGGTCCAGCCAGGCCCGGGTCGCGGCGGACGCACCGGCGCATGCCAGCCAAAGCAGCAGGGCCAGGCCGGCGAGCGCGCGGGGCGGGAAACGGGCGGACAACGGATGTCGGTGGCGGGGCTGGTTCATCGTCCTTCCTGCTGGCGGCGCTGCTGCTCGAGCTGGAACTTCGCGCGCAGCAGCCCGCCCGGGTCATCGGGCACGCGTCGCAGCCAGGCTTCGTGCGCATGCCGCCGCTCGCGCGCCTGCGGATCCGCATCGGGGGCCTCCGTGCCCGGCTGCACCTGCGGGCCCGCGTCGCCACGCGCCTGTTGCAGCGCCTGCTGCATCCGCTGGCGCTGCTCGCGGTCGGCCCGGGCCTGGCGCTCGCGCGCGGCGGCGGGATCCTCGCTGGCCGGCGGTGGGGTGTCGCCATCGCCAGGCGGCGGTGCCGCGGGCTCCTGTCCCTGGCCCCGGCGGGGCTGGCCCGCACTTGGGTCGCTCTGGCCGGCGCCGGCGCCGTTGGACGGGTCCCCGGGTGGGGGTTGGCGCCCGCCACTGCCGCCGCCACCGGGCACGGGCGGCTGCGCGCGCCGCGCCGCCTCGACCACGCGGCGGTTGGCGACCGCGTCCTGCATGCCGGGGGCCTGCGCCAGGGCGCGGTCGTAGGCGGCGATGGCCTCGTCGTAGCGGCCCTGGCGGGCCAGCGCGTTGCCCAGGTTGTACTGCGCCGCGGCGCCGCGCGCGCCGGCGGCGGCGAAGGCTTCGGCGGCTGCGTCGAAATCGCCGCGCCGATAGGCCTCCACGCCGCGCTCGAGCTGGCGCTGGGCCTGCTGGTCGCCGCGCAGCCAGGCGCTGTCCCCGGCAGCCGTGGCCGGGCCGGCCGGAAGCATCCACAGCAGCATCGGCAAGGCCAGCAGCGCGGCCCCGCGCCGGAAGGCCAACGCCGCAAGCAGCAGCAGCGGCGGCAACAGCCAGTAACCCTGGTCCAGCCACACCCGCGCCCCGCCGGAGTCGACCTGCGCCCCTGCCTCCGGCTCCAGCACGCCAAGCGCGAGCAGGTCCGAATCATCCACCGACAGCACCGCGTACCGCCCCTGCCCGGCCGCGGCCAGGGCCTGCAGCGCGGCATCGTCGCGGTGCGAGGCGCGTGCCAGGCCGCGGGCGTCGCGATGCATCGCACCCGAAGGCGTGCCCAGGCCGAGGACAGACACCTGGTAACCAGCGGCAGCCGTTGCGGCCGCGACCGGCAGCGCGCCGGATTCGGCGTCGGAGGTCAGCAGCAGGATCTGGCCACGCGGGAAGCCGGCCTGGCGCAGCAGGCCCGCGGCATGGGTGATCGCGCGGGCGGTGTGGTGGCCGTCGCCGGGCATCACCTCCGGTGCCAGCGCGTCGAGGAACAGGGCGACGTTGGCGACATCGGCGGTGAGCGGGGTGACGGTGTAGGCATCGGCCGCCCAGGCCACCAACGCCACCTCGCCACCGGCGCGCCGCGCGAGCAGGCGCGCGAGCTTGGCCCGGGCCTGGGCCAGGCGCGAGGGCGGCAGGTCCGCCGTCAGGATCGAGGTCGACAGGTCGAGCGCCACCACCAGCGCGCCCTGCGACTGGGCCCGCGGCTGCACGGCCTGGCGCCAGCCCGGACCGGCCAGGGCCAGGACTGCCAGCACCACCGCCAGCGAGGCTCCCGCCAGGCCCAGCCAGGCCCGACCCCGGCCCGGCACCAGCAACGCCGGCCTCAGGTGTGGATCGACCAGCGCGCGCCAGTCCTGGCCGCGGCGGCGGCGCCAGGCGATCCAGAGCAGCGGCAGCACCAGCAGCGCCCACAGCCAGTACGGGCGCTGGAAATGCAGCAGCGGCAACCACCCGCTCACGGCAGCTCCCGCCGCAGGCCCGGCCCGATGCAGGCCAGCAGGGCGAGCAGCACGGCGGCCGCCAGCGGCCAGGCATAGGCCTCCAGCCGCGGACGGACCGGTTCGCCGGCCACGTCCACCGCCTCGATCCGGTCCAGCTCCGCGTAGATGCCCGCCAGCTCGTCGGCGTCGCGGGCGCGGAAGAAGCGCCCGCCGGTGAGGTCGGCGACCTGGCGCAGGGTGTCCTCGTCCACCTCCTCGCCCTGCACCGGCACCTGCACGCCGAACAGGGTGAATCCCTCGGCGCTTCCACCAAAGGCGATGGTGTGCACCCGTACCTGCTCGGCGGCAGCCAGTTCGGCGGCCTTCAGCGGTTCCAGCACGCCGGCGGTATTGACCCCGTCGGTCAGCAGGACCAGCACCCGCTGGCCCTGCGGCTGGGTGCGCAGGCGCTTGACCGCCAGGCCGATGGCGTCGCCCAGTGCGGTCTCGCGCCCGGCCAGGCCGGCAACGGTGTCGTGCAGCTGCTCGCGCACCGCGGCCAGGTCCAGGGTCAGCGGGGTGAGCATGTAGGCCCGCTGGCCGAACACCAGCAGGCCGACACGGTCGCCCTGGCGGCGCTGGAGGAAGTCGGAGATCACCGCCTTGGCGGCGGTCAGCCGGTCCACCGGCTGCATCCCCAGCCGCATGTCCGGCTCGCTCATGCTGCCGGACAGGTCCACCGCCAGCAGCATCTGCCGCGCCTGCCGCGGCGGGGTGTCCACCTCGCCGAGCATCTGCGGTCGCGC
>JBQGEI010000211.1:0-18298 GCA_052039535.1 Pseudoxanthomonas sp. | reverse complement strand
GCATTCCAGCGCCGCGCGCATCACATCGACATTGCCGATGCACTCGAAGCTGTGGTCCACGCCCCAGCCGGTCATCTCCACGATCACCTGCTGGACCGGCTTGTCGTGGTCCTTCGGGTTGACGCAGTCGGTGGCGCCCATCTCCCGGGCCAGCTCGAACTTGGCCGGGTTGGTGTCGATGGCGATGATGCGGCCGGCCCTGGCCTGCCTGGCGCCCTGGATCACCGCCAGGCCGATCGCGCCGAGGCCGAACACCGCCACCGAATCACCTTCCTGGACCTTGGCGGTGTTGTGCACGGCTCCAATACCGGTGGTCACGCCGCAGCCCAGCAGGCAGGTGTGCTCCGGGTTGGCCTCCGGGTTGACCTTGGCCAGCGACACCTCGGCCACCACGGTGTACTCGGAAAAGGTCGAGCAGCCCATGTAGTGGTAGATCGGTTGGCCGTTGTAGGAGAAACGGGTGGTGCCGTCGGGCATCACGCCCTTGCCCTGGGTGGCGCGCACGGCCACGCACAGGTTGGTCTTGCCGCTCTTGCAGAACAGGCACTGGCCGCACTCGGCGGTGTACAGCGGGATGACGTGGTCGCCCGGCTTGACCGAGGTCACGCCCTCGCCCACCTCGACCACGATGCCGGCGCCCTCGTGGCCCAGCACCGCCGGGAACACGCCCTCGGGGTCTTCGCCGGACAGGGTGAAGGCGTCGGTATGGCACAGCGCGGTGTGGGTGATCTTCACCAGCACCTCGCCGGCCTTGGGCGGGGCGACGTCGATCTCGACGATCTGCAGCGGCTGGCCTGCGGCGAAGGCGACGGCGGCACGGGACTTCATGGGGAAACTCCTTGGGACGGCAACTGGGTGGAACCGCCGGCCACGCCGGCGGCGGGATCACTTGAGGTAGGAACGCACCAGCGCGGTGACCTCGGCGACCCGCTCCTGGCGCTGGTCGTCCGAGCCGGCAGCCTGGCCGAAGGTCTCGCGGATATGCGCCTCCATGACCTCGGACATCAGGCCATTGACCGCCCCGCGGATGGCGGCGATCTGCTGCAGCACCGGCGCGCAGTCGGCGCCGGCCTCCAGCGCGCGCTCCAGCGCCTCGGCCTGGCCGCGGATGCGGCGCACCCGGGCCAGCACGCGCTTCTTTTCTTCCGGGCTGTGGGGCATGGCGGCACCTCGCTGGATACTGGGGGATAGTATCAGGGCACGGCCCGCGCGCCCACTGCGCCGGCCGGCCGGTAAAGCCGGTGGCGGACGTGCCGATATCTCCCCGGTACCTCGCCGGGTCGCATCATCGCCGTGACTGCCACCGTTTCCATCGACAAGCTCCGCCCTGGCATGTACGTGCAACGGGTCAACGGGGCGTGGCTGCGGCATCCGTTCTGGCGCGCCTCGTTCGTGGCCACCGCGCAGGACATCCAGCGGCTGCGCGACAGCGGGGTGGAGTCGGTGGACGTGGACCCGGCCCGCGGCGTATTGCCGGGAGACGGTGCCGGGGCGCACGCCGCGGCCGGCGGTCCCGCCGCGGTCGCGGCGACCGCCCTCGGCGATCCGGACCCGGCCATGGACCCCGTCGCCGTCCCGGACGCTCCGCCCGGGGCCGCACGCGGCCGCGCCCCGGCCCAGGCCGACCTGGCGGCCGAGCTGAGCCGCGCGCGCCGCATCTGCCACGAGGGACGCGAGGCGGTGCAGGCGATGTTCCAGGAAGTGCGGATGGGACGGATCGTCGACACCGCGGCACTGCTGCCGCTGGCCGAGGAGATCACCTCCTCGGTCAATCGCCATCCCGGCGCGCTGATCAGCATCGCCCGGCTCAAGACCGCCGACGACTACACCTACATGCACTCGGTGGCCGTCAGCGCACTGATGGTGGCGCTGGCCCGCCAGCTGGCGCTGGACGAGGAGCAGTGCCGGCTGGCGGCCATGGGCGGGCTGCTGCACGACCTGGGCAAGGCCTGCATGCCGGTCGACATCCTCAACAAGTCCGGCCGCCTGACCGACGAGGAGTTCGAGGTGATGCGCGCGCATCCGGCCGAAGGCGAGCGGCTGCTGCGCGCCAGCGGCCTGGAGAACGCCAGCGTGCTGCACATCGTCCGCCACCACCACGAGAAGTTCGACGGTGGCGGTTATCCGGCGCGGCTGGATGCCGGGGCCATCCCGCTGCTGACGCGGATGAGCGCGGTATGCGACGTGTACGACGCGATCACCTCCAACCGGCCGTACAAGGAAGCCTGGGACCCGGGCGAATCCCTGCGGCGGATGGCCTCCTGGAAGGGCCACTTCGACCCGGCGGTGTTCAAGGCCTTCGTCGCCTGCGTGGGCATCTATCCGATCGGCACGCTGGTGCGCCTGTCCAGCGACCGCCTGGCCGTGGTGGTCGAGCAGCGGCCCGGGGCCCTGTCGAGCCCGCGCGTGCGCGTGTTCTTTTCCGCCCGCACCCGCAGCCAGATCCTGCAGCACGACCTGGACCTGGCCGACCCGGGCTGCGGTGAACGCATCACCGGGCTGGAATCACCGCGGCAGTGGGGCTTCCGCGAGCTGGAGAAGCTCTGGGCGCCGTGAGGCCGGCCTGCCGCCCCGTGCGCCCGGCGCGCAGCGCCCGGGGGGCGGTGGTGGCGGACAACGGCGGGTACTGCGGTCGCATGACGGCCCGCCGGTCCGGCGACCTGCGATGGATGCGTTCCTGGGGCCGGGCCGTTGGACGCGGTTGCGCGGTCGCCAGCTCCTGCCTTCGGCGGCGACGGGCGACCGGGACGCGGTTCCGGCTGGACCGGGGGCCGGCTCCAGCGACGCGCGCGCCAGCCCCAGGGCCAGGCGCACCCGCACTCAGTAGGCGAACTCGCGGTAGACCCGCTCGACCTCGCCGTTCCAGGCCCCGTGGAACAGCGCCAGCTTGCGCTCGGCGGGGGTCTGCCCGCTCTCGGCGATCTCCACCAGCGGCTCGAGGAAACGCGACTCGTCGATGCCATCGGCGTTGAACGCGGCGCGGCGGCGCAGGCCGGCCACCGAGATCTTCACCGCCTCCACCGCCAGCTCGCGCACCGTGGCGCCGCGGAAGGGCAGCCCGAGGGCCTGGCGGGGCACGCCGTCGCGCAAGGCATGGCGCTCGGCGGTGGTGAAATCCCTGACCAGGTCCCACGCGGCATCCAGCGCCGCGTCGTCGTACAGCAGGCCGACCCAGAACGCCGGCAGCGCGCACAGCCGGTTCCACGGGCCGCTGTCGGCGCCGCGCATCTCCAGGTACTTCTTCAGCCGCACCTCGGGGAAGGCGGTGGTCATGTGGTCGGACCAGTCGCGCAGGGTCGGCAGCTGGCCCGGCAGCACCGGCAGCCGGCCGTCCATGAAGTCGCGGAAGCTCTGCCCGCTGGCGTCGATGTAACGGCCATCCCGGTAGGAGAAGTACATCGGCACGTCGAGCAGGTAGTCGACGTAGCGCTCGTAGCCGAAGCCCTCCTCGAACACGAAGTCGAGCATGCCGGTGCGGTCCGGATCGGTATCGGTCCAGATGTGCGAGCGGTAGCTGAGGAAGCCGTTGGGCTTGCCCTCGGTGAACGGCGAGTCGGCGAACAGCGCGGTGGCCACCGGCTGCAGCGCCAGCGACACCCGGAACTTCTTCACCATGTCCGCCTCGGAGGCGAAGTCCAGGTTGACCTGCACGGTGCTGGTGCGGGTCATCATGTCCAGGCCCAGGCTGCCGACCTTGGGCATGTAGCTGCGCATGATCCGGTAGCGGCCCTTGGGCATCCACGGCATCTGGTCGCGGCGCCACGTCGGCTGGAAGCCCATGCCGAGGAAACCCAGCTGCAGCTCGTCGGCCACCTGGCGCACCTCGCCCAGGTGGGTGCCCACTTCCACGCAGGTCTGGTGGATGCTCTCCAGCGGCGCGCCGGAAAGCTCCAGCTGCCCGGCCGGCTCCAGGGTGACCGAGGCGCCCCCGCGCAGCAGGGCGATGGTGCGCTCGGGCTGGCCATCCACGCTCTCGCGCACCGGCTCCCAGCCGAACCGGACCAGGCCGTTCAGCAGCGCCTCGATCCCGCGCTCGCCGTCGAACTGCGGCGGGCGCAGGTCGTCCAGGCGGAAGCCGAACTTCTCGTGCTCGGTGCCGATGCGCCAGTCCTGCAGCGGCTTCTCGCCGCTGGCGAGGTACTCGACCAGCTGGCGGCGCGCGGTGACCGGGGTATCGGCGGTATGGCTTGGGCTCGACAAGGCTGGCTCTCGCGCGGCGCTGGGATGGATCCGGCGCTGGCCGGCAGGGTGCGAACTATAGCCTGCCGACCGTGGCACCGAGATGCCGGTGGTGGCCCGCAGCATCCCGCTGCGGCGGCCATACCGGCAGGCCTACACTGGGGTGCCTCCGCCAGCCGGCGTCACCGAGGGTCGGCCATGCCTGGACAAAGCCACTTCGAACTGCACCGCGGCGACCGCGCCGGCTGGCTGCGTGCGGCGGTGCTCGGCGCCAACGACGGAATCGTGTCGATCGCCGGCCTGGTGGTCGGCGTTGCGGCCGCCGGCGGCGGGCCGGGGGCGATCCTCTCGGCCGGCATCGCCGGCACGGTGGCCGGCGCGATGTCGATGGCCGCCGGCGAGTACGTGTCGGTGCGCACCCAAGCCGACGTCGAGGACGCGGACCTGGAGACCGAACGGCGCGAACTGCGCGAGCTGCCGGACGCCGAGCTGGCGGAACTGGCCGGGCTGTTCGAACGGCGCGGGCTGTCGCCGCGGCTGGCGCGCGAGGTCGCCGTGCAGCTGACCGCCCACGACGCACTGGCCGCGCATGCACGCGAGGAACTGGGCATCCACGAGAGGGTCCGGGCACGTCCCCTGCAGGCCGCCCTGGCGTCGGCCGCGGCCTTCTGCGCGGGCGCGGCGCTGCCGGTTGCGGTGACCCTGCTGGCTCCGCCGGCGGACCTGGCCTGGAGCGTGGTCGCCACCACCGTCGCCGGACTGGCCGGCTCCGGTGCGCTGGCGGCCTGGGCCGGGGGCGCCTCGCCGTGGCGGGGCGCGGTGCGTGTCGGCGGGTGGGGCGCGGCGGCCATGGTGGCCGCGCACTTGGTCGGCCGGCTGTTCGAGGTCGCCGTCTAGCGCGGCGCTCCGGCGCCTCAGTCCGCCGGAGCGGGCGGCAGCAGCTCCAGCCAGCGGCCGACCACCGCGCGGGCCTCGTCCACGCCCTGCTTGGATTCGCTGGAGAAGGACTGCACCCCCACCGACCCGGCGCCAGCCGCAGCCAGTTCGCGCCGCACCGCCGCCACCACCTGCGCCTGCTGGCCCCGGCCGAGCTTGTCGGCCTTGGTCAGCAGCGCGTGCGCCGGCAGGCCACGGGCCACGGCGTAACCGATCATCTGGCGGTCGTAGTCCTTCAGCGGGTGGCGGATGTCCATCACCACCACCAGCCCGCGCAGGGCCTCGCGGGTGCGGAACCAGGTGTCCAGGAACTTCTCCCAGTGCGCCTTGAGGTCCATCGGCACCTTGGCGTAGCCATAGCCGGGCAGGTCGACGAGGTAGTGTTCCGGGGCGACCTCGAAATAGACCAGCTGCTGGGTGCGGCCGGGGGTCTTGGAGACGCGCGCCAGCGCGTTCTGGCGGGTGAGCGCGTTGAGCGCGCTGGATTTGCCGGCGTTGGAGCGGCCGGCGAAGGCCACTTCCAGGCCGCCGTCCGGCGGCAGCTGCGCGAGGGTGTGCGCGGAGCCCAGGTAACGGGCTTTCTCGAGGGGATTGGACATGCGCACAGGATCGCACGGCGCGCGCCCGGGCGGGCCGTCCCGCCGCCCCCGGCCTGCGCACGATGCGTGTTCGTTGACCGTCGAGACCCCGCGCAGGGATAATCCCGACGTTTCGCGGCTGTTCACGCCGCACCGAATCGGGTTTCCGGAGCTCTAGCATGCGCCACGCTCGCGTTATCGCCCTTGCCGGACTGGCCATTGCGGTCACTGCCGTCGCCGCCTACGCCGCCCAGACCACGGTGGTCCCGATTCCGGATGACAACCCGGTGCAGGAGCAGCCGCTGGAAGTGGACCTGGCCAGCACCCACTGGGGCGATGCCGAGGCCGGCGCCGCCGCGGCCGCGCCCTGCGCCGCCTGCCACGGCGCCGACGGCAACTCGGTCGACCCGATGTACCCGCGCATCGCCGGCCAGAGCGAGCGCTACATCGCCCGCCAGCTGGCGCTGTTCGCCAGCGGCGAGCGCCACAGCGGCCTGGCCGCGGTGATGATGCCCTTCGCCCAGGCCCTGACCCCGCAGCAGATGCGCGATGTCGGTGCCTACTTCGCCGGCCAGAAGTCCGGCGCCGGCGTGGCCGACGACACCGAAGTCGCCAGCGGCGCGTACGCCGGCATGAAGTTCTACGAGATCGGGCAGAAGCTGTACCGCAGCGGCGACGCCGAGCGCGGCATCCCCGCCTGCCTGGCCTGCCACGGCCCGGCCGGCGCCGGCAATCCGGGCCCGGCCTACCCGCACGTGGGTGGCCAGATGTCCGACTACACCGCCCGGCGCCTGGAGGAGTACCGCGCCGGTGTCACCAGCGAGCGCGACCCGGCGATGTTCCACATCATGGCCAGGGTCGCCTCGAAGCTGACCGACGAGGAGATCGGCGGCCTGGCCAGCTACCTGCAGGGCCTGCACAACCACGCCGACGACGTGGCCGCCGCCGAAGCCACCGCCCGCCAGTGAACTTCCGCTGCCGGCCCCGGTCGGAGTGAAGGCAGTCCCTCCCTGATGATCTTGCGCCGGCCCTGGTGGCCGGCGTCATTTTTTCCGGACGCCGTACGCCGCCACCCCAGGACGCCCGCCCCATGAGACCCCTGCTCGCCGCCGTGATGCTGCTCCTGCTGGCCTGGGCTCCGTCCGCCAGCGCCGCCGCGCCGGTCCCGGCCGAGGGCGTGGACTACGTACGCATCGAGGCCGGCGCCTGGTCGCCGCGCGCCGGGCGGGTGGAGGTGGCCGAAATCTTCGCCTACACCTGCCCGCACTGCGCCCACTTCGAGCCGCACCTGCAGGAGTGGAAGCGGCGCCAGGCCAAGGACGTGGACCTGGTTCCGGTGCCGGTGGCCTATGGTGGCCGCGGCGATGTCTGGGCGCGGGCGTACTTCGCCGCGCAGCAGCTGGGGCTGACCGCGCGCACCCATCCGGCCCTGTTCGCGGCGCTGCATGAGCGCGGCACCCTGCCGCGCAATCCGACCGCGCAGGAGCTTGGCGGTTTCTTCGCCGGGTACGGCGTGGACGGCGACCGCTTCCGCGCGGCCATGGCCGACCCGGCCGTGGAGGCGCAGCTGGCCCGGTCCGCCGCCTGGATCCGCCAGGCGGGGCTGGAAGGCACGCCGACCCTAGTGGTCAACGGCCGCTACCGCGTGCGCGGGCGGGACTTTGCCGACATGCTGCGGATCACCGATGCCCTGGTCACACGCGAGCGCGCCGCCGCGCGCACCCCACCGACTTCCCGTTGACGGCCGCTGGCCGATCCTCGATTTCCCTGGAGAGATCCCATGAAGATGCGCCTGACCCTGTCCCTGATCCTGATGGCCGCCCTGGCGGCATGCTCCGGCCAGGACAACGCCCCCGCCGCCCAGGACGCCCCGGCTCCGGCCGGTGAGGTCGCGCCCGCGCAGCCGGCGGCCCCCGCCGATGCCGCTCCGGCCGCCGCCGGGGACGCCGCGCCCGGCGCGGCCGCGGCCCCGGCACCGGCGGCCCCGTCCGGCCCGGCCCCGGTGGCCGGCGTGGACTACAAGGTGATCGACAACGGCCAGCCGTTCCAGCCGGTGGCCGGCAAGATCGAGGTGGCCGAGGTGTTCGGCTACACCTGCCCGCACTGCGCCCAGTTCGACCCGGTGTTCGAGGCGTGGGCCCGGCGCCAGCCGGCCGACGTGAACGTGGTCCTGGTGCCAGGCGCCTTCGGCGGCTTCTGGACGCCGTATGCGCGCGCCTACTACGCCGCCGAGGCGCTGGGCGTACTGCCCCAGACCCACCAGGCGATGTTCGCGGCGATCCACCTGGAGCGCAGCATGGTGGTCAACGCCAACGTCGGCGCCGCCGAGCTGGCGCCGTTCTACGCCAAGCACGGCGTGGACGCCAAGCGCTTCACCGATACCTTCAACAGCTTCGGCGTCGACGCCAAGGTCAACCGCGCGCGCCAGTTCGCCGCGCGCACCCAGGTCGACGGCACCCCGGCACTGGTGGTGGCCGGCAAGTACACCATCAACGTGGACCAGCAGGGCTTCGAGAAGATGCTGGCCACCGCCGAGTGGCTGGTCGCGCAGGAGCGCGCGGCGCGCTGAGCGCCACGCAGGAGCCGGCATGGATACCCCGCCCGATCCCGACGCGCTGGCCACCGAGCCGGGCGGCACCATGCTCGAGGCCGGCGCACCCAGCGCGCGCCGGCTGCGGATCCTGAGCGCCAACATCCAGGCCGGCTCCAGCACCCGCCGCTACAGCGACTACGTCACCCGCAGCTGGTCGCACGCGCTGCCGGCCGGCAGCAAGCGCACCAGCCTGGATGCGATCGCCCAGCTGGCCAGCGGCCACGACATCGTCGGCCTGCAGGAGGCCGATCCGGGCAGCCTGCGTTCGGGGTTCACCAACCAGACCCACTACCTGGCCCAGCGCGCCGGCTTCCACTACTGGACCCACCAGCCCAACCGCAGCGTCGGCGGCGTGGCTTCCAGCGCCAACGGTCTGCTCAGCAAGCTGGAGCCGGTGCGCACCAGCGACCATGCCCTGCCCGGCCGGATCCGCGGCCGCGGCGTGCTGCTGGGCCACTTCGGCGATGGCAACGAGGGCCTGACGGTGGCCGTGGCCCACCTGTCTCTGGGCGCCAAGTCGCGCCTGTCGCAGCTGTCCTTCATCGCCGAGTTGCTTCAGGACCACCCCAACGCGGTGCTGATGGGCGACTTCAACTGCCTGCCGGACCAGCCGGAGATGGAAGTCCTCTACCGCAACACCGGGCTGCGGCCGCCGGAGTGCGTGGTCCCCACCTTCCCCAGCTGGAAGCCGCAACGGGCGATCGACCACATCCTGGTCAGCGGCGAGCTGCGCTGCGCCGGCGCGAAGGCGCTGCCGGCCGCGTTCTCCGACCACCTGGCGCTGGCGATGGAGATCGACGTGCCCGAGCGCGCGCTCCGCACCTGAGCGAGCACCCGCGCCCGCCGCGGCCTCAGAAGCCGTAGCGCAGGAAGCCGCCGTCCACGGCGATGCATTCGCCGGTGACATACGAGGACGCCGGCAGGCACAGGAAGGCCACCGCGCCGGCCACTTCCTCCGGCTCGCCGATGCGACGCATCGGGGTGCGGTCGAGCACCTGGTCGTAGTAGTCCGGGTCGGCCAGCGGACCGGAGGTGCGGCGTGTGCGGATGTACCACGGCGCCACCGCGTTGACGCGGATGCCATCGGGTGCCCATTCGCAGGCCAGGTTGCGGGTCATCTGGTGCATGGCCGCCTTGGTCATGCCGTAGACCACGCCACTGCGCACGTGGGTCAGGCCGGACACGCTGCCGACGTTGACGATCGCGGTGGAGGCGTGCCGCGCCAGCAGCGGGTGCGCGCTGCGCGACAGCTCGAAGGCCGAGAACAGGTTGGTCTCGAAGATCGAGCGCCACTGGTCCTCGGTGTACTCGATCGCCGGCCGGGTCAGGTTGCCGCCGGCGTTGTTGACCAGGATGTGCAGGCCGTCGCCGTGGTCCTCGGCCCAGTCCAGGATCGCCTGGCGGTCGTCGTCGTCGGCCACGTCGGCGGCCATCGCGTGGAAGGCCTGGTCCGGGTGGCGCGCCTCCAGTTCCTCCACGGCGTCCTGCAGCGGATCCTCGTTGCGCGCCACCAGCAGCAGGTGCGCCCCGAGGGCGGCCAGCTCATGGGCGATGGCCAGGCCGATGCCGGCGCTGGCGCCGGTGACCAGCGCCAGTTGTCCATCCAGTCGCCAACGGTGGGTAGCCATGCGGCGTAGGATACCCGGCGAGCCCTGCGAGGAGTGCGGCATGGACCGGTGCATGCGATCCGTCCTTCGATCCTTCCTCCCGCGCGCGTGGCACGCATCGGCAGCCGGGCTGGTGTGCGTGTCGGTGCTGGCCGCGTGCCGTCCGGAACCGCCGCCTACCGACCGCCCCCCCGAGCCGAAGGCGGCGGACGCGGCGGCTGCCGCGGCACGCTGAGGTTACCGGCGCGCAATTGAAAACGGCCCCGCCGGGGCGGGGCCGTCGATGCTGCACCGGACGGCGGCTTACAGCCCGCAGAAGCAGTAGGCCAGCGATTTCACCGGTGCGCCGCCGCGGTCGCGCAGCGCGTTCTCCACGAACCGCAGCTGGGCCTCGGTCTCGGGCATGGTGCGCGCCAGTGCGGCACGGGCAACGCCCGAGTCGTCCAGCAGCAGGGCGCCGACGCGGCTGCCGGCCAGGCCGGCCATGAACTGCGCGAACGGGGTGGTCGGCTTCTCCACGTAGGCCACGCGGTACTTGCCCTTCTCCAGGTCCACGCGCACGGCGGCATCGGCGATCGCCTCGCCCAGCCCGCCCAGTTCGTCGACCAGGCCCAGTTCCTTGGCCTGGGCGCCGCTCCACACGCGGCCGCGTGCCACCTCGTCGACCTGCTCGACGCTGCGCTTGCGCGCCGTCGCCACCTTGCCGATGAAGTCGGCATAGCCCTTGTCGATCACCGCCTGGATCACGCGGCCCACTTCCGGGTCCAGCGGCCGGGTGACGTCGAACGCGCCGGCGAAGCGGGTGGTGCCCACGCCGTCGGTATGCACGCCGATCTTGTCCAGCGTGCGGGTGAAGTTGGGCACCAGGCCGAAGATGCCGATCGAGCCGGTGATCGTGGACGGATCGGCGTAGATGCGGTCGGCATTCATGCTGATCCAGTAGCCGCCGGAAGCGGCCAGGTCGCCCATCGACACCACCACCGGCTTGCCGGCGGCCTTGAGCAGCTCGACCTCGCGGCGGATCTGCTCGGACGCGAACACCTCGCCACCGGGGGAATCCACGCGCAGGACGACGGCCTTGATGGCGTCCTCTTCGCGCGCCTGGCGCAGCAGGGCCGCGGTGGACTCGCCGCCGATGCGGCCGGCCGGCTGGTCGCCCCCGGTGATCTCGCCCTCGGCCACCACCACCGCCACCTGCGGGCGGTTGTCCAGCGGCAGGGCCTTGCGGTCCAGGTGCTGCAGGTAGCCGCCCATGTCGATGTTGCGGAAGCCCAGCTCGTCGTCCTCGTCGGCCACGCCGCGCTCGGCCAGCAGGTCCATCACTTCCTCGCGGGTCTTCAGCCCGTCGACCAGCTTCAGCCCCAGCGCATGGGCGGCGATGTCGCCGCCGGCGGCCTCGATGCCGGCCGGCAGGTCGTTGATCGCCGCCGTCAGCCGGGCCGCGTCCAGCTTGCGGGCGGTCGCCACGTCCTGCAGGTAGCGGCCCCAGATGTCGTTCATCCAGTACAGGTCCGCTTCCTTGGACTCGGGCGAGGCGGCGTCGAGGATGTACGGCTCGGCCGCGGACTTGTATTCGCCGACGCGGAACAGGTGCACGTCCACGCCCAGCTTTTCCTGCAGGCCCTGGCGGAAGTACTGGCGGTAGCGGCCCATGCCTTCCAGCAGCAGGCTGCCCATCGGGTCCAGGTAGACCTCGTCGGCCTGGGCGGCCAGCAGGTACTGGTTCTGGCCCAGGTTCTCGGAGAAGGCGACCACCTGCTTGCCGGCGGCGCGCAGCCCGGCCAGCGCCGAGGCCACCTCGCGCAGCGAGGCGTAGCCGGAAGGCTGCAGGCCGTCCAGGTGCAGCACCACGCGCTCGATGTTGCTGTCGTTGCGCGCCGCTTCGATGGCGCGCAGCAGGTCGCGCAGCTGCACCTCGCCCACGTCCTGGTTGCCCATGGCCTTGGCCAGTGCGCGGCTGACCGGGTCGGTGCTGAACTGTTCCACCAGGCGGCCTTCCGGCGCCAGGACCAGGGTGGTGCGCTCCTGGATCGGACCGGCGCCACCGCCGCCGCGGCCGACCGCGACCACGAAGCCGACCAGGATCAGGAACAGCAGGCCGAAGAACAGCAGGTTGAGGATCAGCCTGCGGGTGAAGTTCATCACGTCCCAGAGCCCGACGAAGAAGGCGGCGACGGGGTTGCGGCGGCGGGGCAGCGGCGGGGGATTCATCAAGGGCTCCAGCGGACGACGGCGGTCTTGCGGGTATTGCACGGCAGCATAGCCGCGCGGGCATCGGGATTCATGCGCCTGAAGTCACCGTGCCGGAGGTCGTGCCCCCGGAGGTGGCCGGCGGCAGGTGTCGCAGGCTGTACCGCAGGCGCCAGCCCATCAGCACAGCGGCGGTGGCCAGGCCCAGGATCAGCCCGGTCCACATGCCCTGCGGCCCCCGGCCCAGCCCCAGGCCGAGCCAGGCGCCCAGCGGCATGCCCACGCCCCAGTAGGACAGCATGGCCAGGACCATCGGCACGCGCGTGTCGCGCAGCCCGCGCAGGGCACCGGCGGACATCACCTGGAGCCCGTCGGGGAACTGGAAGGTGGCCGCGTACAGCAGCAGCACCGAGGCGGTGGCGGCCACGGCCACGTCGCGCGTATAGATGCCGACGATGGCGTCGTGGCCCAGCACCAGTACCAGCGCCGAGCAGGCCTGGGTCGCCAGCACGATGACGTAGCCGGCGCGCGCGGACTGGCGCACGCCGTACGGGTCGCCAGCGCCCAGCGCGCGGCCCACGCGCACGGTGGTGGCCTCGGCCAGGCCCATGGGCACCATGAAGCACAGCGCGGACACGTTGATCGCGATCTGGTGTGCGGCCGCGGGCACCTCGCCCAGCCGGGCGATCAGCAGCGCGGTGGCGATGAACAGCCCCCCCTCCATCAACACGGTCACCCCGATCGGCAGGCCGGTGGCGAGCAGGCCGCGGATGTCGCTCCAGCGCGGGGGGTCGAAACGCGCGAACAGCCCCAGCGGCGCGAACCGGCGCGAGCGCGCCAGGTAGGCGGCGAAGCCCAGGGCCTGCAGCCACATCACGATGGCCGACGCCGCGCCCAGGCCCGCAGGCCCCAGCTCCGGCAGCGGCCCGACCCCGAAGGTCAGCACGTAGCCCAGCGGCGCCAGCACGGCCAGGCCGGAAAAGCCCAGGACCATGGTCGGCAGGGTCCAGTGCAGGCCCTCGCTCAGGTAGCGCATGCAGAAGAACAGGATCAGCGCCGGTACGCCCCAGCGGATGGCGTGGGCGAAAGCGGTCGCGCCGGGAACGATCTCCGGGGCGATGCCCGCCGCGGCCAGCGCCAGCGGCGCCAGGCTCAGGAAGCCGAACATCAGCAGGCCCAGGCCGGCGGCCAGCCACAGCGCCTGGCGGAACAGCGGGGCAATGCGCTCGCGGCGGCCGCTGCCGTCCAGCTGCGAGATCGAGGCGGTCAGGGCGATCAGGGTGCCGATCGGGACCATCATCGGCAGCCACAGCAGGGCGGTACCGACGGTGACCGACGCCAGGGTCAGGGTGCTGTGGTGACCGGCGATGACGTTGTCGACGAAGCCGATCAGGCCGGTGGAGACGTGCCCCAGCACCAGCGGCAGCGCAAGCGTGGTGGTGGCGCGCAGTTCCGGGCCGAGGCGGCGCGCCGGCAGGGGGGAGGCGGACATGGGGCGGGGCGGTGTCGCGGGCTGCGGCCGTGCCGGGGGCACTGGCACCGGGCTCCGGCGGATCGCTATGTTACCCGCCTCCCGTGACGGCCACCACGCCATGCACCCGGACCACCCGCACGCCTGCGCCAACTGCGCCACGCCGCTGCAGGGCGACTATTGCCACGCCTGCGGGCAGCACGCGCACAGCCCGGTGCGCAGCTTCGCCCATGCGGTGGAGGAAGTGTTCGAATCGTTCTGGCACCTGGACGGCCGCATCTTCCGCACCCTGCGCCGGCTGCTGGCGCCGGGCCGGCTGGCGCAGGACTACCTGGAGGGCCGCCGCGCACCCTACGTGGCGCCCATGCGGCTGTTCGTGATCCTGTGCGTACTGACCTTCTTCGTCGGCCGCGCGGTGGTGCATTTCGGCGGCGACGGCACTGGCGGGATCGAGGTTCAGGCGGTCGATCCGGCCCTCGCCCGGGCGACCACGGTGGCGGAGGTGGAGCGCGTGCGGCGTGAGCAGACCACCGAACTGGCGCGTGCCCGCGATTCGCTGCCGCCGGCCCTGGCGCCGGCGCGCGCCGGTTTCGACCGCAGCATCGCCGAACTGCACGCGCAGGCCGATGCCCGCGTGCGGGCACTGGGTGGCACGCCGGCGCCGAGGACGTTGCAGGTGGCCTCCCCGCAGGCCCCGCCATCAGGCTGGGTGGAAGCGGTGGGACGGCGGATGGAGCGCAACATCGCGCGCCTGCGCGAAGACCCGGAGCTGCTCAAGCACGCGTTCCTCGGCAGCGTGCCGACCGCGTTGTTCGTGCTGGTGCCGGTGCTGGCGCTGCTGCTGCGCCTGGCGTACATCGGCAGCGGCCGGCTGTATCTGGAACACCTGGTCGTGGCGCTCTACAGCCACGCCTTCCTGTGCCTGGCCCTGCTCGGCCAGATGGGGCTGGCGGTGCTCGCGCGCTGGTCCGATGCCCACGTGCCGTGGGCCGGCGCGGGCCTGGTGGTGCCTGCGCTGCTGCTGTGGCTGTGGATGCCCGGCTACCTGCTGCTGATGCAGAAGCGGGTCTACGCCGAGCGCTGGCCGCTGACCGTGGTGAAGTTCACCCTTGTCGGCGGACTGTATGCGCTGATGCTCGGGGTGGCGGCGCTGGGGCTGCTGCTGGTGAGCCTGGCCCGCCTGTAGGGTCGCGCGCGCTCAGCGCAGGGACGCTTCTTCCAGCCAGCCGGCACGCCGCGGCGCGGGCACCACCACCAGTTCGCGACGCAGGTCGACCCGCCCGGCCGGCGATTGCCGTCGCAGCAACTCGGCCAGCAGCGCGCGCTGCGGGCTGTCCATCGCGCGCAGGACCGCCAGCAGCGGCGCGCGCTCCTCTTCCGGAACGAACCCCAGCCATGGCTGCAGGCCCGGCCAGTCGCGGCCCAGGTCCGGGCCGAAGGCCCAGCCGCGCCGCTCCATGCGGTCCAGCGCGCCGAAACGGCGGCGCAGGCTGGCCTGCTCGCCCGGGTCCAGCGCCTGGAAGCGCGCGGCGGCCTCGCGCAGGCTGGCCTGCTCGAACGGGCGCAGCTGCGCCCACGCCTGTGCCGCGGGCACCGCCGGCCCGTCCGGAACCGGCGCGGCCACGGGCTGCACGGCGCCGTCGCTGTCGGCTTCGCGCTCGATCCGCGAATCCGGCGCCCCGGCCGCGTACCAGGACAGGAAGTCCATCTGTGCCACCACCGGATCGGCCGGCGGCTCGGCCATTGGCGGGGGCATCGGGTCGGCCGCCACCGCCGGTGGATCGGGATCGGGCAGCGGTTCGACCAGGATCGGTCCGCGGTCGTGCACGCGCAGGTCGTCGACCTCCACCGCGTCCTGCCCGGACAGCGGGGGCAGGACAGCACCGGTGGGCCGCAGGAACCACCAGGCGGTGGCCGCCGCCACGGCCACCAGCACGATCAGCGCCAGCGGCAGCGGACCCAGGCGCCGCCGGCGCGGGGCCGGGACGCGGTGCGCGTCGTGCGGCGACAAAGGTTCGGCCTCGGCGGTGTCCGCCACCGGCATGCCGTGCCCGCTGAGGGCGGTGTCGCGCAGTTCGGCGATCCGCTCCAGCCGCGCGTCCGGCAGGTCGCGGGCGGCCTGCTGGATCGCCTGCGCCAGCCGGTGCCAGGCGCCGGCATCCACCGCACCGGCCGCGTCCCGGGGACAGGCTGCCGCCAGCCGCTGCCGGTAGGTGTCCAGGGCCACGCCCAGGGCGTCCGCGGCCGGTTGCTCGTCCAGACCGGCCGCCAGGCGCAGCAGCAGCGCGCGGCGGTCCTGCGGCGCGGCGGTGGCGAGCACCGCCAGGTCCCCGCTCCATTCGCCATCGGGGCTCTCCAGCGGGCAGGCGGACAGCAGCCGCCAGTAGCGCCCCGGCCACTGCGCCATCGGCAGCCGCGCGGCCTCGGCCTGGAACGCGCGGGTCGCCGCGGCCAGGGCCTGGTCGGCCGCCTCGGCCTGGCCGCCCTGGAGCCAGAGGAAGACCCACGCGCGGCGCTCACTCCCTCTCAGGAAGGCGGCCAGTGCGGGCGGTACATCGGCGGATGGGGACAAGACGGGCAGCCCGTGTTGGCGGTAGCAGGCCAGCGATGATATGCGCCCGGCGGCCGCGGCCGCGCCTTGACGGATGCCCTCCGAGCCGCTCTCCCCCGTGTTTGCAATGCTTGCGCCGGATCCGGTTGTGCACAGCGCAAAAAAACGGTCATGCACGGGCGCCCGAGGTGAAGCGCATCCCGAGGCCACCAAGGGTTCCACGGCCAAGTAGCTGATCACAAAAGCTTTTCGACTGTGGCGCTTTTTTGACCAACCTGACCGGCGCCCTTGTGTACGGGTATTTGCGGCGTGAAGCCACCGGTTCATACACACCTTTATCCACAGCTTGTGTGGATAACGGCGTTTCTCCAACTGTGACGGCCGTTTACGTCGGCTTTAGAAAGACGGGCCGAAGCAAACGCGTGCAAGCTGCCGGCCGTCCGGCGGGGCGGCCCGGCCTTAGACTTCACGCATGCCTCCCTCCTGTCCGCCGGCCTGCCTCCGCGTCGCCCTGCCGGTCCCACTGCCCCGCCTGTTCGACTACCTGCCCCCCGTCGGCAGCGAAGCCGGGCCGGCCGATGTGGGCCGTCGGGTGCGGGTGCCGTTCGGCCAGCGCGAGCTGGTCGGGGTGGTGGCAGCCGTGGGGCCGGCGGATGTGGCCGAAGGCCTGCGCCAGGCGATCGGCTTCGCGGACCCCGCGCCGCTGCTGCAGGGCGAGCTGCTGGAGTCGCTGCGCTGGCTGGGCCGCTATACCCACGCGCCGGCCGGCGAGGTCTTCGCCACGGCGCTGCCGGCGACACTGCGCGGCGGCGAGCCGCTGCCGGACACCCATGCCTGGGCCTGGACGCTGACCGAAGCCGGCCGGACCACGGCCGCCAGCCTGCGCCGCGGCACGCGCACCCGGCGCCTGGCCGACCTGCTGCAGGCCGGTGCCCTGGACGAGGACCGGCTGGCGCTGGAGATCGACGGCTGGCGTGAGGCCGCCCGCGCCCTGCACAAGCGCGGGCTGGCGGAGCGGCGTGCGGTGCCGGCCGACGCCGTCGCCCCGGCACCCCGTCCCGGCCCGCCGCCCAACCCGGAGCAGCAGGCGGCGATCGAGCTGCTGACCGCCGCCCGCGGCTTCAGCCCGGTGCTGCTGGAAGGGATCACCGGCAGCGGCAAGACCGAGGTCTACCTGCATGCCATCGCCGACTGCCTGGCCCGCGGCCGCCAGGCGCTGGTGCTGGTGCCGGAGATCGGGCTGACCCCCCAGACCCTGGCCCGCTTCCGCGCCCGCCTCGGCGTACCGGTGCACGCGCTGCACTCCGGCCTGGCCGACGGCGAGCGCGCCCGGGTCTGGGCCGCCGCCTGGCGCGGCCAGGCGCGGGTGATCGTCGGCACCCGCTCGGCGGTGTTCACCCCGCTGCCGCAGGCCGGGCTGATCGTGGTGGACGAGGAACACGACGGCAGCTACAAGCAGCAGGACGGCATCCGCTACCACGCCCGCGATTTCGCCCTGGTGCGCGGCAAGGCGCTGGAGGTGCCGGTACTGCTGGGCAGCGCCACGCCCTCGCTGGAGACCCTGCACAACGCCCGCGCCGGCCGCTTCGGCTACCTGCGCCTGCGCCACCGCGCCGGCGACGCACGCCCGCCTTCAGTGCGGATCCTGGATGTACGCAAGCGCCCGCTGCAGGCCGGGCTGGCCCCGGAAACCCTGCAGATGATCGAGGCCGCGCTGGGCGAAGGTGGCCAGGTGCTGGTGTTCAAGAACCGCCGCGGCTATGCGCCGGTGCTGCTGTGCCATGACTGCGGCTGGAGCGCGCATTGCCCGCGCTGCAGTACCGCCCTGCAGACCACTCCGCTGACCGTGCATGCCGGCGGCGGGCGCCTGGTCTGCCACCACTGCGGCCATCGCCAGACCCGCCCGCTGGCCTGCCCGGACTGCGCCAGCCTGGCCCTGCAGCCGCAGGGCGTGGGCACCGAGCGCCTGGAAGAACTGCTGGCCGAGCGTTTCGCCGCCTGGCCCGTGCTGCGCATCGACCGCGGCACCACCGCGCGCCGCGACGGCCTGCAGAAGCTGCTGGCCGAGCTCGGCGACGCGCCCGGCATCCTGGTCGGCACCCAGATCCTGGCCAAGGGCCACGACCTGCCCAACCTGACCCGGGTGGTGGTGGTCGGGGTGGACGAGGGCCTGTTCTCCTCCGACTTCCGCGG
>JBQGEI010000210.1:0-6243 GCA_052039535.1 Pseudoxanthomonas sp. | reverse complement strand
GGCCCGAAGATCGAATACCACCTCAAGGATGCGATCGGCCGTACCTGGCAGCTGGGCACCGTGCAGGTGGATTTCATGATGCCCGGCCGCCTCGGCGCCGAGTACGTGGACGAGAGCAGCCAGCGTCGCCACCCGGTCATGCTGCACCGCGCGATCGTCGGGTCCATGGAGCGCTTCATCGGCATCCTGATCGAGCACCATGCCGGGCATTTCCCGGCCTGGCTGGCGCCGGTCCAGGCGGTGGTGATGAATATCACCGACGCCCAGGCTGAATATGTGAATGAAGTCGCCAAAACCCTTGCGAATCAAGGCTTCCGGGTCGAGGCGGATTTGCGGAACGAGAAGATCGGCTTTAAGATCCGCGAGCACACGCTGCAGCGCGTGCCGTACCTGCTGGTGGTCGGAGACCGCGAGAAGGAGAACGGCGCGGTCGCGGTGCGTACGCGCTCCGGGGAAGATTTGGGCACAATGTCCGTGTCCGATTTCGCCGATACGTTGCGTTCGCAGCAGTTGGCGTAAACCGATTGGCGGGCCGGCCTGGCCGGTCCGCAGCCCAACCCACCCCCGGAGACTGAGATATCAGCACCCCCGAGAAGCAAAACCGGAAGAACCAGGAGATCCGCGTCCCGCGCGTGCGCGTGATCGGGTCCGATGGAGAAATGATCGGCGTCCTGTCGCGTGACGAGGCGTTGCGCATGGCCGAGGACGAAGGCCTGGACCTGGTCGAGATCCAGCCCAACGCGGATCCGCCGGTCTGCAAGATCATGGACTTCGGCAAGTTCAAGTTCGACCTGCAGAAGAAGGCCAACGAGGCCAAGAAGAAGTCCAAGCAGGTCGAGATCAAGGAAGTCAAGTTCCGCCCGGTCACCGACGAGGGCGACTACCAGATCAAGCTGCGCAACATGCGCCGCTTCCTGGAAGAGGGCGACAAGGTCAAGGTCAACATCCGCTTCCGTGGCCGCGAGATGAGCCACCAGGAGCTGGGCCGGCAGATGGCCGGCCGGATCGAGGCCGACCTGGGCGAGGACATCGTGATCGAGTCGCGCCCGCGCCTGGAAGGTCGGCAGATGGTCATGATGATCGCGCCGAAGAAGAAGTAACCGCTGCGGCAGAGGCTGACCCCGGGGTTGGCCAGCAAGGGGCGCCGATTGGCGCCCCTTGCCGTTTCCGGGGGCGTCCCGTGGCGGTCGCGCGGCCCGGTGATGCGCCAGGCGGCCGTCGGGGCGGATGGCCCCGTGCGCTGCCGGAGTCCGAACCTGCTGATTTGCAAAAGGAAAGCCGGCCGGGGCATAATGCGCGGCTCCGGTTCGCCGGAGGGCTGGCGACAGCCACAGGACCCGTCATGGTTCCCTAGGGAATCAGCGACTTACAGACCGGTATGGGCAAGGATGGAAAGCGTGGGTATCCACATGCTTCGCGACGAAGTCGCCAAGCGTAAGGAGAACCACCGCCCCGACCAGTGACAGTTCCCATCAAGGACATTCGTAATGCCCAAGATCAAGACCAACCGGGCGGCGGCCAAGCGTTTCCGCAAGACCGCCTCCGGCAAGTACAAGGCTGGCCACGCCAACCGTAGCCATATCCTCACCAAGAAGGCGACCAAGCGGAAGCGCAACCTGCGGCAGACGAACCACGTTCGTGCCGAGGACGCGGGCCGTCTGGACCGCATGCTGCCGTATCTCTGAGGAGCACTGACCAATGGCACGAGTCAAGCGTGGCGTCCAGGCGCGCCGCCGTCACAAGAAGATCCTGAACCTCGCCAAGGGCTACTACAACGCCCGCCGCAAGGTTTTCCGCGTCGCCAAGCAGGCGGTGATCAAGGCGCAGCAGTACGCCTACATCGGCCGCAAGCAGAAGAAGCGCAACTTCCGTTCGCTGTGGATCACCCGCATCAACGCGGCGTCCCGCGCCAACGGCCTGAGCTACAGCCGCTTCATGAACGGCCTGCTGAAGGCCGGTATCACCCTGGACCGCAAGGTGCTGGCTGATATCGCCGTCAACGATGCGGCCGGGTTTACCGCGCTGGCGGAGAAGGCCAAGAGCGCTCTGGCGGCATAAGTTGCGAGCCACGCCAGGCCCGGGAACGGGCCGGGCGGGGACCACCGCATGCATGCATGGGGAAGGGCGCAAGTCCTTCCCCTTTTGTTTTTCCGAGGGCCCGTTTCCATGAGCGATATCCAGACCCTGTCGGCGCGCGCGCTGGCCGACATCGCCGCGGCACAGACACCGGAGGCGGTAGAGGCACTGCGCGTGGGCCTGCTGGGCAAGCAGGGCGCCATCACGGCCCAGCTCAAGCAGCTCGGCGGTTTGCCGCCGGACCAGCGCAAGCTTGCCGGCGAAGCGATCAACCGCGCCCGTGATGAGGTTTCGGGGGCGCTGGCCGCGCGCAAGGCGTTGCTGGAGGAGGCTGCGCTCGACGCACGCCTGGCCGGCGAGGCCATCGACGTGACCCTGCCAGGCCGGGTATCGGAGCGTGGTGGCATCCACCCGATCAGCCGCACCCTCGAACGCATCGCGACGATCTTCGGCAACCTCGGCTACGAGCTGGCCGACGGTCCGGAGATCGAGGACGACTGGCACAACTTCGAAGCGCTGAATTTCCCGCCGCACCACCCGGCACGTGCCATGCACGACACCTTCTACTTCGGCGATGGCCGCCTGCTGCGCACCCATACCTCGGGCGTGCAGGTGCGCTACATGGGCGAGCACAGCCCGCCGCTGCGCATGATCGCCGCCGGCAAGGTCTACCGTTCGGACTCCGACCAGACCCACTCGCCGATGTTCCACCAGGTCGAAGGCCTGCTGGTGGACGAGCATTCCACGTTCGCCGACCTCAAGGGGACCCTCAGCGAGTTCGTGCGCGCCTTCTTCGAGCGCGACTTCCAGATGCGTTTCCGCCCGAGCTATTTCCCGTTCGTGGAGCCGGGCGCGGAGGTCGACATCGCCTGGCAGCAGCCCGACGGCAGCGTGCGCTGGCTGGAGGTGCTGGGCTGCGGCATGGTCCACCCGAACGTGCTGCGCAGCTGCGGCATCGACCCGGAGCGCTATACCGGCTTCGCCTTCGGCCTGGGCGTGGAGCGTTTCGCCATGCTGCGCTACGGCGTCAACGACCTGCGCGCGTTCTTCGAGAACGACGTGCGCTTCCTGAGGCAGTTCGCGTAACCGCGCCGGCCGCACACGCCCGGCCGCGCACCGGCCCCCTGCAGGGAGCCGATGCGCGTCCCGGGCCTGGCGGGTATCCGACCCACGAACCCAGAACCACCACACACGGCTCCCTATGAAATTCTCCGAGAACTGGCTGCGCAGCCACGTGTCGACCCTGGCCAACCGCGACGCGCTGGTGGCCACGCTGACTGCCATCGGCCTGGAGGTGGAGGACGTCACCGCCCTGGGCGACGGCCTGGCCGGCGTGGTGGTCGGCCGCATCGTGGAGGCCGTGCGCCACCCGGAGGCCGACCGCCTGCAGGTGTGCAAGGTCGACATCGGCGGCGGCGAGCCGCTGCAGATCGTGTGTGGCGCACCCAATGCGCGCGTCGGCCTGGCCGCACCGCTTGCGACAGTGGGCGCTTCGGTTGCTGGCATGGCGATCAGGCCGGCGAATCTGCGCGGTGTCGAATCCACCGGGATGCTGTGCTCGGCGAAGGAGCTGGGCCTGGACAGCGATGCTTCCGGGCTGCTGGAACTGCCGGCCGACGCGCCGGTCGGCCAGCCTCTGGCCGATTACCTCGGCCTGCCCGACGCCAGTATCGAGATCAAGCTGACCCCCAACCGCGCCGACTGCTTCAGCGTGCGCGGGATCGCCCATGACGTGGCCGCCGCGCTGGGCAGCGAGGTGTCGCCGCTGGAAAGCGCGCCGGTGCCTGCCACGACCGGTGCGACCGTCGAGGTCGCGCTGGAGGCCGGGGGGCGCGTGCCGCGCTTCGTCGGGCGCGTGATCGAGGGCATCGACCCGGCGGCGGCCACTCCGGTGTGGATGGCCGAGCGTTTGCGCCGTTCCGGTGTGCGCCCGATCAGCCTGCTGGTCGACGTCACCCAGTACGTGATGCTGGAGCTGGGCCAGCCGATGCACGCTTTCGACCTGGACACGCTGGAGGCGCCGGTCGTCGTGCGCCCGGCGCGCGAGGGCGAGGTGCTGAAGCTGCTGGACGGCCGTGATGCCACGCTGGACGGCGAGTTCCTCGTGGTCGCCGACAGCCGCGGTGGCCGCGGCGCGCGCGCGGTCGCGGTCGGCGGCATCATGGGCGGCGAGGACACCAAGGTGGGCAATGCCACCACGCGGGTCTTCCTCGAGGCTGCCCACTGGGTGCCCTCGGCCATCATCGGCCGCAGTCGTCGCCTCGGCGTGCACACCGACGCCGGCCACCGTTTCGAGCGCGGCGTGGATCCGGAACTGCCGCGCGTGGCGGTCGAGTACGCGACCCGGCTCATCGTGGACATCGCCGGAGGCCGTCCTGGCCCGGTGGACGATTCGACTGTCGCCGGTGCGATAGGTGCGCCGCGTCCGATCACGCTGCGGCGCGCGCGCATCGCCCGGGTGCTGGGGGTGGTGATCGACGACGCCGAAGTGGCGCGCATCCTGCGCGCGCTCGGCATGGCGGTGGTGGCCGAAGGCGAGGGCTGGACGGTCACCCCATCCAGCAGCCGGTTCGACATCGCCATCGAGGAAGACCTGATCGAGGAGCTGGCGCGCATCCACGGCTACGACCGCATCCCGGCGACCATCCCCGGTGGCCCGGCCCGGGTGGCGGCCGCCAGCGAGACGGTGGTGCCGGACGCAGACCTGAGGCGCCATCTGGTCTCGCGCGACTACCTGGAAGCGGTCTGCTTCGCTTTCGTCGGCGAGCCGCTGCTGCAGGCGTGGGGCTGCAGCGCCGACACCGTGCCACTGGCCAACCCGCTCAGCGCCGAACTGGCGGTGATGCGGCCAAGCCTGCTGCCGGGCCTGGTGGAAGCGCTGGCGCGCAACGCATCCCGGCAGGCCGGCCGCGTACGGCTGTTCGAGCTGGGCCGGGTGTTCGCCAGCGCCGATCCGGACCAGCGCCAGCCAGGTGACCCGGTGCCGCCCGCGCCGCGGGAGACGCGTCGCATCGCAGGCGTCGCATGTGGCCCGGCCAAGGCCGAGCAGTGGGGCCAGGCTGCGCGCGTGGTCGACTTCCATGACCTCAAGGGCGACCTGGAATCGCTGGCGGCGCTGTCCGGAGCGCGCCTCGCGTTCCGGCCCTCGGTGGCCCCCTTCGGCCATCCCGGCCGCAGCGCCGAGGTCCATCGCATCGACCTGGAGGGCGGCGAGGTACACCTGGGCTGGATCGGCCAGCTGCATCCGCGCCTGGCCAGGGCGCTGGAGCTGGACGTGGACGTCTACGGCTTCGAGCTGGACCTGACGCCGTTGCAGCAGCGTCCGTTGCCGCGTGCCCAGCCGCTGTCCCGTTACCCGGCGGTACGCCGCGACCTGGCGTTCGTGGTCGCCGAAGAGGTGGCCTGGGCGGACCTGGCCGACACCGCGCGCGCGGCCGCCGGCGAGGTCCTGCGTGACCTGCAGCTGTTCGACCGCTACCAGGGGCGAGGGGTCGAAGACGGATTCAAGAGTCTTGCTATGGGCTTGATTTTGCAGGACAACACGCGCACTCTCACTGACCAGGACGCCGACGCCGCAGTATCGCGAGTGGTGGCCGCGCTGGCTGGCACCCACGGCGCGAGGATCCGCGGCTGAGACGGGGGACAAGGACATGGCATTGACCAAGGCGGAAATGGCCGAGCGTCTGTTTGACGAAGTCGGCCTGAACAAGCGCGAGGCGAAGGAGTTCGTCGATGCGTTCTTCGATGTGCTGCGCGAGGCGCTGCAGGGCGGGCGCCAGGTGAAGCTGTCGGGGTTCGGCAACTTCGACCTGCGGCGCAAGAACCAGCGCCCGGGTCGCAACCCGAAGACCGGCGAGGAGATCCCGATCTCCGCCCGCACCGTGGTCACCTTCCGTCCCGGGCAGAAGCTGAAGGAGCGCGTGGAAGCCTACGCCGGGGTCGTGCCGCATGCTTGATCCGGGCAGCAACCGCGAGCTTCCGCCGATTCCGGCCAAGCGCTACTTCACCATCGGCGAAGTCAGCGAGCTGTGCGACGTCAAGCCGCATGTGCTGCGCTACTGGGAGACCGAGTTCCCAAGCCTCAGCCCGGTCAAGCGGCGCGGCAACCGCCGCTACTACCAGCGCCATGACGTGCTGATGGTGCGGCAGATCCGCGGCCTGCTGTAC
>JBQGEI010000209.1:0-2158 GCA_052039535.1 Pseudoxanthomonas sp. | reverse complement strand
GGCGCCGATCACCTGCAGCGGGGATTCGGCGGCCAGGGCGGCGCGGAAGCGGGCGCCAGCGGAAACGGGGGACATGCGGGGAACTCCTGGGCACGGCGGGCAGTGCACGCGACGCCGGCAATGTGTCACCCTGTGACCAGTTGATCAATCTTGATGCGGACGATCAATATGTCCATGAACAGCGACCTGGTTCCCGCCGCCGAGGCCTGCCGCCTGCTGGGCATCAGCCCGGCCACGCTGTACGCCTATGTCAGCCGCGGGCTGCTGGAATCGCGGCCCGGACGCGACCACCGCAGCCGGGTCTACCGCCGCCAGGACGTGGAACGGCTGGCGCAGCGCAAGCGCCTGGGACGCGGGCCGGCACGCGGCGCCGCGCAGAGCCTGGACCGCGGCCTGCCGGTGCTGGAGACCCGCATCTCGCTGATCCGGCCCGACGGGCCGTATTACCGCGGCCGCTCGGCGGTGGGCATGGTCCGCGACGGCGCGACCCTGGAAGACACCGCCCGCCTGCTGTGGGACTGCGGCAGCCAGGATCCGTTCGCCGATCCGCCCGGCGACTGGCCGGCGCGGGTGGTCGCGCTGGCCACCGACACCGAACTGCCGCCGCTGGCGCGGGCGATGGCGGTGCTGCCGCTGCTGGCGCTGCAGGTGCCCCACTCCTTCCAGGCCGACCAGGCCACCCGCCGCGCGCTGGCCGCCACCCTGCTGCGGCAGAACGCCGGCCTGCTGGTGGGGCGCCGGCCGTCCGGCCCGGTCCACCGGCTGCTGGCCGGCACCTGGCGTGCCGGCGACGAGGGCTTCGCCGAACTGGTGCGCGCTGCGCTGGTGCTGTGCGCGGACCACGAACTCAACGTCTCGGCCTTCGCCGCGCGCGTGGTCGCCTCCACCGGCGCCCACCTGCATGCCACCGTGTGCGCGGGGCTGGCGGCGCTGGCCGGGCCCCGCCACGGCGGGGCGACCACCCGGGTCTACGCGCTGCTGGACGACGCCCGCCAGGCAAGGGACGTCAAGCGCCTGATCGCCTCGCGCTGGAAGCAGGGCGAGGACCTGCCCGGCTTCGGCCACGCGCTCTATCCCGAGGGTGACCCGCGCGCGACCGAACTGCTGGCCATGCTGCGCGCCCAGCCGGTGGATGCGGCCACGCTGGCGCTGCTGGACAAGGTGATCGCCGCGGCCGAAGCGGCCAGCGGACGCCGCCCGAACGTGGATTTCACCCTCGCCGCGATGTGCATGGCCTACGGTCTGCCCGCCGCCCCGGCCCTCTCGATCTTCGCCGCCAGCCGCCTGGCCGGCTGGCTGGCCCATGTGCTCGAACAGCAGGAGCACGGCCGGCTGATCCGGCCGCGCGCCAGCTATACCGGGCTGGAGCCGGAGAACGGCGCAGCTTGAGCACGGTCGCCCTGCGGCGCTAGCCCAGGTTCTGCCGGACCGCGCGCAGCAGCTCGTTGAGGTTGAACGGCTTGGGCAGCATGTCCATGCCGCGGCCGAGGAAGGCCTGGCGGTTCTGCGCGTTCTCCGCGTAGCCGGTGATGAACAGCACCGGCATGTCCGGATGGCGCTGGCGCACGCGGTCGGCCAGCTCGCGGCCGCTGATGCCGGGCAGGCCCACGTCGGTCAGCAGCAGGTCGAAGCGGCGCCGTTCGATCGCCTCCAGGGCCTCGGCGGCATCGGCGCAGGGCACCACCTCGTAGCCGGCATCGGCCAGCACTTCCTGTGACATGGCCCGGACCAGCTCGTTGTCGTCCACCAGCAGGATGCTTTCCGCCCCGCCCTGCACGGCCCCGTCCTCGCGCCCAGGCTCCACCGTGGCCTCGGTGCCGCGGGGCAGCAGCAGCTCGATGGTCGTGCCCCGGCCCGGCACGCTGTGCACCCGCGCGGTGCCGCCGCTCTGGCGTGCGAACCCATAGGTCATCGACAAGCCCAGACCGGTGCCCTGGCCGATCGGCTTGGTGGTGAAGAACGGCTCGAACACCTTGTCGACCAGGTCCGGCGGGATGCCCGGGCCATCGTCGCTCACCCGCAGGCTGACGTAGCGCCCGGGGGCAAGCTCGGCCGGCACCGCACCGGCCGGGCGCGCGGCGATGGTGATGCGGCCCGAGCCACGCAGCGCGTCGCGCGCGTTGATCACCAGGTTCAGCACCACGCTTTCCAGCTGGTG
>JBQGEI010000208.1:0-5343 GCA_052039535.1 Pseudoxanthomonas sp. | reverse complement strand
GTCTGCAGCGCCGCATTGGTGCTGTTGTACTGGGCGGTGTTGAAGTCCGAGTAGTCCAGCTCGCGCCACCACAGGTTGTAGCCCAGCGACACGCCCTCGTCGGTAAAGAACGGGTTGACGTAGGAGAACGCGTAGCGCTGCAGGTAGTCGCTGCGCTGCGCCTCCACCGACACGCGGTTGCCGCCGCCGAGGAAGTTGTTCTGCGACAGCTGCACCGAGGCGGTCATGCCGGCCAGCTGCGAATAGCCCAGGCCGAACACGAAGGCGCCGGAGGTCGTCTCCTTGACGTTGAACACCACGTCCACCTGGTCGCCGCTGCCGGGGACCTGCGGGGTTTCCACCTCGACCGTCTCGAAGTAGCCCAGGCGGCGCAGGCGCACGGTGGAACGGTCGATCGCCGCCTGCGAATACCAGGCGTTTTCGAACTGGCGCATCTCGCGGCGCAGGACCTCGTCGGAGGTGCGGGTGTTGCCCTTGAACACGACCCGGCGCACGTTCACGCGCGGGCCGGGGACCACCTGCAGGTTGATCGCCACGGTGCGCTCGGCGCGGTTGGGCGTCGGCACGGGGTTCACCCGGGCGAAGGCGTAGCCGATGTTGCTGAGGGTGTTGGTGATGCCCTCGGCGGTGGCCTCGAGCAGCACCCGCGAGAAGGTGTCGCCGACCTGCGGGATCACCATCTTCTCGACCACTTCCTGCGGGAGGATGGTGTCGCCGGTCACCCGGATCTCGGAGATCTTGTAGACCTCGCCCTCGGTGACGCTCGCGCCGATGTACATGTCGCGCTTGTCGGGGCTGATCGAGACCTGGGTGGAATCGATGTTGAAATCGACGTAGCCGCGGTCCAGGTACCAGGAATTGAGCTTCTCCATGTCGCCGGAGAGCTTCTCCTTGGAGTACTGGTCGTCGCGGCGGTACCAGGACAGCCACGTGCTCTCGCGCGATTCCCAGGTGTCCAGGATCTCCTCGTTGTCGAACGAGTCGGTGCCGACCAGGTTGACGTGGCGGATCTTGGCCGCCTTGCCTTCCTTGACGTCGATGGTCACGTCCACGCGGTTGCGGTCCAGCGGGCTGACCGTGGGCGTGATCTGCACGTTGTACTTGCCGCGGTTGTTGTACTGCCGCGTCAGCTCCTGGGTGACCCGGTCCAGCGCCAGGCGGTCGAAGGTCTCGCCCTCGGACAGGCCGATGTCCTGCAGGCCCTTGAGCAGGTCCTCGGTCTTGATGTCCTTGTTGCCGTTGAGGGTCAGCTTGTTGATCGCCGGGCGCTCGGTGACGGTGATCACCAGGATGTCGCCCTGGCGGTCCAGGCGGATGTCCTCGAAGAAACCGGTGCGGTAGAGGGCGCGCACGGTGTCGCCGGCGGCGGCCTGGTCCAGCACCTCGCCGCGCTCGACCGGCAGGTAGGTGTAGACCGTGCCGGCGGCGATGCGCTGCAGGCCGTCGATGCGGATGTCCGCCACGGTGAACGTCTCGGCCGTCTGCGCCATCGCCGGCAGGCTCAGGGACGAGGCGAGGGCGAGGGCGAGCAGGCGGCGAACGGGGAATCGCGTCATGTCACATCCGGTGGAAAGCGGGTATCTGGGCAGGAAACGCCGGCGCCGTGCGCCGGAGGTCGTCGGGGTCATCGCGGGAGCAGGCCAAGCAGGTCGTTGTAGAACGCCAGGCCCATCAGGCCGGCCAGCAGGGCCAGGCCGAGGTACTGGCCGGCAGCCATCGCCCGCTCGCTCAATGGACTGCCCTTGATCAGCTCGATGAAATAATACAGGAGGTGGCCGCCGTCCAAGATCGGGATCGGCAGCAGGTTGATGATGGCCAGGCTCAGCGACAGCAGGGCCAGGAAATACAGGAACCAGTCCGCCCCGCGCTTGGCCGAAGCGTTGGCGGCCCGGGCGATGGTCACCGGGCCGGAGAGGTTCTTCACGGAAGCCTCGCCGGTGACCATGCGCCGCATCATCCCCAGCGAATCGGCGGTCAGGCGGCCGGTCTCGCGCAAGGCCATGGGTAAGGCCGCCAGCGGGTTGAAACGCTGCACCGCGTCGTACGCCGGCGCCTGCGGCGCGGCCATCACGATACCCAGCTCCCAGGCGCCCTCGCGGGCCGGATCGGTGCTGCGGCGCGGCTCCAGCTCCAGCGCCAGGCGCTCGCCCCCGCGTTCGACCTCGACCATGCCCGGCCCACCACGCTCGCCCAGCGCCCGCACCCGCGGGCCGACCTCATCGGCAGCGTTGACCGGCTCGCCATCGACCGCCAGGACCACGTCGCCCGGCAACAGCGCGCCGGCCGCCGGACCGTCCTCCCGTACCTGCTCGATGCGGGCCGGCGCCATCAGGAAGTGCCAGGTCAGGCCCGCCTGTTCCGGCAGGCGGCGCTCGTCCACCCGTGCCGGCAGGCGGGACAGGGGCAGGGTGCGGGTCGCCTGCTCGCCGGATACGCCCTCGACCCGTACCTCGATGTCGCGACGGTCCAGCGCGGGGGCGGCCAGGGCCATGGTCGCGTCGGTCCAGGTGTCGACCTGGCGACCGTCCACCGCCAGCAGGCGGTCACCGCGCTGGAGGCCCGCCTGGGCGGCCACGCCGTCGACCCGTCCCAGGACCGGGGCGTAATCCTGGCGGCCGACGATGAACATCGTCCACAGCAGGGCCACGCATAGCAGCAGGTTGGCGGCCGGCCCCGCGGCGACGATCGCGATCCGCTGCCAGACGCCCTGGCGGTTGAACGCGTGGACCTGGCGCGATGCAGGCACCTCGCCCTCGCGCTCGTCCAGCATCTTCACGTAGCCGCCCAGGGGGATGGCGGCGATCGCGAATTCGGTGCCATTGCGGTTGCGCCGCGACCACAGCGGCCTGCCGAAGCCCACCGAGAAACGCAGCACGTCCACGCCACAGCGCCGGGCGACCCAGTAGTGCCCGAATTCGTGGAAGGTGACCAGCAGGCCGAGACTGACCACCAGCCACCACACCGAGCCGAGGAAATCACCCATGGCGGGCGTCCTGCAGCGGGTGGGCCGGGGTGCCGCCGGCGGAGCGGTGGTCGATCATCTGGCGGGTTACTCGGCGCGCGTCCGCGTCGGCCTGCAGCAGCGCCTCCAGCGAACCGGCGGACGTGGCGGGCAGGGCGGCGAGGGCTTCCTCGACCAGCGCGGGAATGGCTAGGAAACCCACGCGCCCCTGAAGAAAGGCTGAAACCGCCTCCTCGTTGGCCGCGTTGAGCACGGCCGGGGCGGTGCCGCCAGCCTGCATCGCCCCGCGCGCCAGGCGCAGGCAGGGGAAGGCCTCCATGTCCGGCGGTTCGAACTCGAGCCGGCCCTGGGCCAGCAGGTCCAGGCCGGACACGCCCGATTCCACCCGCTCCGGCCAGCCCAGCCCGACGGCCAGCGCGGTACGCATGTCGGGCAGGCCCAGCTGGGCCAGGGTGGATCCGTCCACGTACTCGACCAGCGCATGCACCAGGCTCTGCGGGTGCACCAGCACGTCGATCCGCGAACCGGGCAGGCCGAACAGGTGGTGGGCTTCGATCACCTCCAGGCCCTTGTTCATCAGCGTGGCGGAGTCGACCGAAATCTTCGGCCCCATCGTCCATTTGGGATGGGCCACGGCCTGGGCCGGCGTGACCTCGGCCAGCGAGGCGCGGCTGCGCCCGCGGAACGGGCCACCGGAGGCGGTCAGCACGATCCGGCGCACGCCTTCGGCGCGACACGAGCGCAGGCACTGGAACACCGCGCTGTGCTCGCTGTCGATCGGCACGATGTCGGCCCCGGCCTGGCGGGCGGCCGCCATCACCAGTTCACCGGCCAGCACCAGCGACTCCTTGTTGGCCAGCAGCAGGCGCTTGCCGGCGCGGGCCGCGGCCAGGGTCGAGCCGAGGCCGGCCGCCCCCACGATGGCCGCGACCACGGTGTCGCAGTCCGGGCCGGACACCAGCGCCTCCAGTGCCTCGCCTCCGGCATGGGGCGTGGTTGCCAGCCCGGCCTCGCGCAACCCGTCGCGCAGCCGGGCAAACCCCGCCGGGTCGGCGATCACCGCGTGGTCAGGGCGGTGGCGGGTGCACAGCTGCAGCAATTCCCCGACCCGGCCGCCGGCGGCCAGCACGCTGGCGCGGAGGCGGCCGGGATGGCGGGCGATCACATCCAGCGCCGAGGTCCCGATGGAACCGGTGGCCCCGAGGACGGCAACCTGGCGTATGTCGGCGGGGGGAGCCATCGCTGCGCCTCAGAACCCGAGGATTTCCTTGCCGATGACGAACACCGGCAGGGCCGCGAGCACGCCGTCGATGCGGTCGAGCACGCCGCCATGGCCCGGGATCAGGTCACCGGAGTCCTTCACCCCGGCCTGGCGCTTGAGCAGGCTTTCGACCAGGTCGCCAACGATGGACGCCAGCACCGCCGCCAGCGCGGCCAGTGCCAATGCCGGCCACTGTGCCGGACCGGCGCCGGCCAGCGCGCCGAAGGCCAAGGCCGCGGCCACGCCGCCGACCACGCCGCCCAGCGCACCCTCGACGGTCTTGTTGGGGCTGATCGCCGGAGCGAGCTTGCGCCTGCCCCAGTGGCGGCCAGCGAAATAGGCGCCGGTATCCGCGGCCCACACCAGGGCCAGGGCCGCCAGCAGCCAGCGGTGCGCCTGCGGCTCGGCGGCGCTGCCCAGGGCGGCGAAGCCATCCGAATGCAGCAGGCACAGGGCGCACCAGGCCGGGATCACCGCAAGGGTGCCCGCCGCCAGCTTGAAGGCCCGCATCGCGGGCCGGTCGGCGGCGCTGAAGCCCGGACGCGCCAGCCAGGCCAGCGAGAGCAGCCAGCCGGCGGCGCCGCCCAGGGTGACCAGCTGGAACAGCACCGGCGAGAAACCGCCGTCGGCGCGCGAGGCCCATACCAGCAGCACCATCAGCAGCAGGTTCAGGCCCACCAGCACGGTGCGCGGCAGGCTGTCGTCCACCCCGGCCAGCTTGAGCCATTCCCACAGCCCGGCCAGCATGACCAGCGCGGCCACCGCCGCCAGCCACGGCGTGGGCAGCAGCAGGATGGCGGCGATCGCGGTCGGGGCCATGACCAGGGCAGCCAGGACGCGGGTACGGGTCATGCGGGTGTCTCCGCGGCGATCTGCGCACTGGTGAGCCCGTAACGGCGCTCGCGCCGGGCGAAGTCGTCGACCGCCTGCTGCAACAGGCTGGCGTCGACATCCGGCCACAGGGCCTCGGTGAACCAAAGTTCGGTGTAGGCCAGCTGCCACAGCAGGAAATTGCTCACCCGGTGGTCGCCGCCGGTACGGATGAACAGGTCCGGCGGTGGCAGGTCGGCCAGGGCCATGTGCGCGCCGATGGCGGCCTCGTCGATCCGCTCCGGGTCCA
>JBQGEI010000207.1:0-1932 GCA_052039535.1 Pseudoxanthomonas sp. | reverse complement strand
GATTTCCCGATGTTCGAGTGGGACGAGGAGGCGCAGCGCTACGTCGCGCTGCACCATCCGTTCACCGCGCCGGCCGTGGATTCGATCGACGACCTGCGTGCCAACGCGCGCACCGCCGTGTCGCGCGGCTATGACATGGTGCTCAACGGCAACGAGATCGGTGGCGGTTCGATCCGCATCCACCGCCCGGAGATGCAGAGCGCGGTATTCGAGCTGCTTGGCATCGGCGCGGAGGAGGCCGAAGCCAAGTTCGGCTTCCTGCTCGACGCGCTGCGCTACGGCGCGCCGCCGCATGGCGGCATCGCCTTCGGCATCGACCGCATCGCTGCGCTGATGGCCGGCACCGAGTCGATCCGCGACGTGATTCCGTTCCCGAAGACCACCGGCGCGCAGTGCCTGATGACCGGCGCCCCGTCGCCGATTCCGGCCGAACAGCTGGCCGAAGTGCACGTGAAGGTCCGGGAAGAGTCGCTGTCCAGGTAAGGCGGCGCCCGGCAATCCCAGCGGGGCTGCCGGGTCGTGTCCCGCCCATTCCCCATGGCCGCCTCGCCGTCGCCCCGCGAGGTCGCCCGTGCCGGAGGGTTCTTCGATGACTGAATTCGCGTTTGCACTCGAATGGGAACGCCTTGGCAACGCGGGGTCCGACCCGGCCGTGGTGACCGAGCGCGCACGCGTGTTCGGCGGCTGGCTGGTCCGCGTCGGCACGTCGCCGGGGTCCATGGCCCTGGCCTTCGTGCCGGACGGCGAAGGCCGCTGGGACGGGGAGGATTTCGGCGAGGACGACCTTGACGGGGACCCCGGGGAGGCCGGGGAAGGCGAAGACCGGGAAGGCGGCCGCGCGTGAGCCCTGGCATCCGCCGCGCCACGGTCGACGATGCGGCCACGCTCTCGTCGCTGGCCGCCCAGACCTTCACCGAGACCTTCGGCCACCTCTATCCGCCGGAGGACCTGGCCGCGTTCCTCGCCGAGGCCTACGCGGTCCCGCGCCAGGCCACGATCCTCGGCCACCCGGACTATGCGGTGTGGCTGCTGGAGGACGGCGGCCGCGCGGTCGGCCATGCCGCCGCCGGTCCCTGCGGGCTGCCGCACCCGGAGGTGGCCCCCGGCGACGGCGAACTGAAGCGGCTGTACCTGCTGGCCTCGCACCAGAACAGCGGCTGGGGCGGGCGCATGTTCGCGGAGGTCGAACGCTGGCTGCTGCGCGACGGGCCACGCACGCTGTGGATAGGCGTGTGGTCGGGCAACCATGGCGCGCAGCGTTTCTACGGCCGCCACGGCTACCGGCAGGTCGGCACCTACGAGTTCCCCGTGGGGCGGGTGCGCGATCTGGAATTCATCCTGCGCCGCCCGGCGCCCTGAGCGGAGCAGGGTGCGGGCACGCTAGGCTGTGGCCGGCGCCCGCCGATCGCCGGGCGAGGACAGGACGATGGTCGACCGGCTGGCAGTGCTGCTGGAGCGTTTCCCGGTAAGCGCGCGGGTGTTCAACGCCGGCGCGCTGTGCGGGGTCAACCTGCTGGAAGGCGACGGCCGTTCGGGGCAGATGCACCTGGTGCGCCGCGGGCCGCTGGAGGTGTCCCATGGCGGCGAGCCGGTGCAGGTCGACGAGCCGAGCCTGCTGCTGTACCCGCGCCCGCTGCCGCACCGTTTCCGCAGTGACCCGGTGCATGGCGCGGACCTGGCTTGCGCCGACCTGCACTTCGAGGGCGGGGCGCAGAACCCGTTGGCCGCCGCCCTGCCCGCGTTCACCTGCGTACCGCTGTCGGCGCTGGCCGATGCCGGCCCGGTGCTGCAGCTGCTGTTCGAAGAGGCGTTCGAACGGCGCTGCGGGCGCCAGGCCATGGTCGACCGCCTGTTCGAGGTGGTGGTGATCCAGCTGCTGCGGTACCTGATGGAGCAGGACCAGGTGCGGGGTGGGCTGCTGGCCGGCCTGTC
>JBQGEI010000206.1:0-1904 GCA_052039535.1 Pseudoxanthomonas sp. | reverse complement strand
GAGCTCCTCCATCGAAGCGGCGGTTTCCTCCAGGTTGGCGGCCTGCTGCTCGGTGCGGCGGGACAGGTCGTTGTTGCCGGAGGCGATCTCGCTGGCGCCGGTGTTGATGGCGGTGGAGGCGTCCTGGATGCGGGAGACGATCGAGGTGAGCTGGTCGACGGTGGCGTTGGCGTCGTCGCGCATGCGGGCGAACACGCCGTGGAACTCGCCTTCCATGCGCACCGTCAGGTCGCCGGCGGCGATGGTGCGCAGCAGCGCCGAGACCTGCTGCAGGTTGCCGTCGGTGGCGTCCATCAGCGTGTTCAGGCCGGCCACCATGGCGCGGAAGTCGTTCCGGTAGGCGTCCACGTCGCCACGCTGGCTGAAGTCACCGGCTGCCGCGGCCGCGGCCAGCCGGCGGATCTCCATGTTGATCGCCGAAAGGTTGCGCTTGCAGGTGGCCATCGCCTCGGTGATCACCGCCTTCTCGCCAGGCAGCTGCTCCATGTCCACCGACAGGTCGCCGACCGCGTAGTGGTGCATCACCTCGACCGCGCGCATCTTCACCCTGATGTGCTGGTGCACCAGGTCGTTGGTGTCGGCGACCATCCTCCCGAAATCGCCCGGGAAGCTGCCGGCGTCGATGCGGTAGCTGATCTGGCCGGCGTCGTGCCGGCGCGCCATCTCGCGCTGGGCCTCGATCACCGCGCGCAGGCGCTGCTGCATCTGCTCGATCGAGTCGAGCATCTGGCCCATCTCGTCGCGCCCGTGCTGGCCCATGCGCACGTCGAGCTCGCCGTTGGACACGCCGCGCACCGCCTGCAGCGCACGCGAGGCGGCGTTGAGCACCGAGCCGCCGATCGCCCAGCCGGCCAGCAGGTTGACCAGCACCAGCAGTCCGCCGGCCAGGGCCATCATGCCGGTGAACTGCAGGGCCTGGAGCTGGGTGTCGTCCAGGTACACGCCGGTGGCCACCACCCAGCCCCATGGCTCGTAGAAGCCGGCGTAGGAGCTCTTGTCGACCGGATCCTCGCTGCCGGCCTTGGCCCAGGCGTAATCGACATAGCCGCCGCCGGAAGTGCCCACGCGCACGAACTCGGGGAAGATCGCCAGGCCGTCGGCGCTGAGCACGTCGCGCAGCGGCTTCCCCTCCAGGGTCGGGTGCATCAGCATCCGCGGCTCGGTGTCCAGGATGAAGAAGTAGTCCTGGCCATCTGCGCTGTGCATGCCGCGCATGGCCTGCAGCGCGGCGGCCTTGGCGGTGGCCTCGTCCAGCCGGCCGGAGGCGGCCAGTTCCCCGTACTGGCCGATCACGCCCAGGGCCATGTCCACCTGGTCGCGGATGGCGGCCTTGCGGGTGGCGGTCAGGTCCAGGTACTGCACGCGCGCGGCCACCACCGCCAGCGCCACGATCCCGACGGCGACGAACGTCGCCTGCAGCAGGAACTTGCGCTTCATCGGAAGGTCGGCGAGGCGCCGGCGGATCGAATCGAGGGCTTTCATCGGGCGGGGATCTTGTTGGGGTGCCGGCTTTATCGGCGTGGCGGCTGGATTCTTCACGCCTGAAACGGAACGAGCCCCGGACATGCCGGGGCTCGTTCATCGCGCGTTGCGCTGGCGATCAGAACTCGGCCCAGTCGGCCTCGTTGATGACGGTGGCCGCCTGCGTGTTGCGTGCGACCGGGCGCGGGGCCGCGGCGCGCCGGACAAAGGGCTTGACCGGCGCGGCGGCCACAGGCGCCGCCGGCGCGGCGATCGCCTGCTCCAGCTGGAACACGGCGATCGCCTGGGCCAGGCCGGAGGCCTGTTCTTCCATGGCGCGTGCGGCGGCGGAGGCTTCCTCGACCAGGGCGGCGTTCTGCTGGGTGGTCTCGTCCATCTGCACGATGGTCTGGTTGACCTGCTCGATGCCGGTGGCCTGCTCC
>JBQGEI010000205.1:0-11043 GCA_052039535.1 Pseudoxanthomonas sp. | reverse complement strand
CCTGGGGAACGCCGGACATCCTGGCAGAGGCCTTCGACGACATCGACCCGATCGGCCGCCACAAGTGCGAGCCAGTGGCCGATGTCGTTCTCGCTGCGCCGGAAGGCCGCGCGCCGGATCGCGCCGCTCAGTCCCCTCGGTGGCAGCCGGGTGCCGAAAGTGCGGGAATGGGTCGGACGCTCGACTGATTTCAGCACCTCCACCGTCATCGGCTGTTGCGCCGGGGGTTCGCTCCACGGTACCTGCAGCCGCGGGGGCGTGCGCTCCATCGGCACGGCGGGCCTGTTCTCGCGCGCCAGGTCCGAGCCCCAGCCGGGGATGTGGGCGAAGCTGCTGCGGTCCATGGTGTCCTCCTGTGCGGGGCCGTCCATCAGGTTTCGTTCCGGGCCGACGGCGGGATCAGCACCGTCTTGATGCAGTTGTCGCGCTTGTTGACGAAGATGTCGTAGGCGTCGGCCACCTCTTCCAGCGGGATGCGATGGGTGATGATGTCGCGGGGGCGGATGTGCCCTGCGCGGATGTGCTCGATCAGCCGCGGCAGGTGGCGCTTCACGCTGGCCTGGTTCATGCGCAACGTCAGGCCCTTGTTGACCGCGTTGCCGATCGGGACCATGTTGAAGGTCGGCCCGTACACGCCCACGATCGAGATGCGCCCGCCCTTGCGCGCGCTGTTGATCGCCCAGTGCAGGGCGATCGGCGAGCCTGCCTGCATCATCAGCACCTTGCCGGTGAGACTGTGGAAGGCGCTGCCGGTGGCGTCGGCGCCGACCGCGTCGATGCACACGTCCGCGCCCAGCCAGTCGGTCATCTTCTTCAGGTGGGTGGCCATGTCGTCCACCTCGCGGAAGTTCACCGTCTCGGCATGCGCGAACTTCCGCGCGAACTCCAGCCGGTAGTCCTCGCAGTCGACCACGATCACCCTGCCGGCGCCGAAGAACCAGGCGCTCTTGGCGGCGAACAGGCCGACCGGCCCGGCACCGAACACCACCACGGTGTCGCCCTCGCGGATGCTGCCCATCTCCGCGGCCTGGTAGCCGGTGGGGAAGGCATCGGTGAGCAGCACCGCGTCCTCGAGGTGGATGTCCTCGGGGATCACCGTCGGGCCCACGTCCGCGAACGGCACGCGCACGTACTCGGCCTGGCCGCCGTCGTAGCCGCCGGCGGTGTGCGAGTAGCCGTAGAAGCCGCCCATCGCACTGGCCTGCGAGTTGACGTTGTGGCAGTTGCCGTAAAGCTCCTTCTGGCAGAAGTAGCAGCTGCCGCAGAAGATGTTGAACGGCACCAGTACCCGGTCGCCGACCTTCAGGTTCTGCACCGACGGGCCGACTTCCTCGACCACGCCGCAGAACTCGTGGCCGATGATCGTGCCCACGCGCGTGTCGGGCACCAGGCCGTTGTAGATGTGGATGTCCGAGCCGCAGATGCAGGAACGGGTGACGCGCACGATGGCGTCGTTGGGGTGCTCGATCTCCGGCTCGGCGACGTGCTCGATTCGCATCGTGCGCGGACGCCGGTAGGTGGTGGCCAGCATGGAGGTCTCCGTGGGATGCCGGCATGCCGGCGCGGGTCCCCGACGTTCGCGTGCGGCCCGTGAATGCAGTGCGTCCGCCCCGTGCGCGTCGCGTGGATGACCCTGCACGCCGCCGTGCAGGTTTCTCAGGGAAGGCTTCCAGGCGCGACGATACGGAAGGCGGGGGCTTGCAACGTTCGCGCGCCGGCCCGCTGCATGGCCACCGCGCCCACGGCGGTAGCCGGTGACGTCGTGGCGAGGCATAGTCGGGCGCATGTCGACCGCCGGACCCGGAGTTCCATGCATGGCAGCCACGCGCCCCCCTCGGACCGGCGGCTCCCCGGCGTCGACAGTGATCGCGCGCCGCGTGCTGTACCTGGGCCCGACGCGCAAACGCATCACCGTGAGCGTGGAGGCGCCCGAGCCGGATCCGCCGCCGGGAACCGGCGACTGGCGCTGCGGATACCGGATCGCAGGGCTGGGCCTGCGCGGCCGGCGCTATGCCCATGGCATCGACGCGTTCCAGGCGCTGCAGCTGGCGATGGTGGCCATCCGCCATTGCCTGGAGCCGCACCGCGCCGGTCTGTCGTGGCCTGGCGGAACGCTGGACGTGGCCTTCCCGCGGCCGGTGCCGTTCGAGTGGGGGCCTGCGGTCAGCCGCCGGCTCGAGCGGATGGTCGAGCGCGAGGTGGCAGCGGTCGGCCGTGCGATCCGCGCGCGCGCACGGGCTGCCGCGCGGGCGTCCAAGCCGCCGGCCGCACGCTGAGCGCCGGGCCGACGCACCGGTGCCCAGCGCGTCGGGCGAACGCTGAAGCGCGCGCCAGCTTCACTGCGCCGGCCGCAGCTGTACCAGTGGCTTGAAACCGCCCCAGAACATCCGCTTGGCGTCGAACGGCATCGAGGCCGGGTCCATGCCGGCAATGCGCGGGTCCTCCATCACCCGGGCATTGATCCGGTCGCGCTGCGCCCGCGAGCGGTAGACGATCCACGCCAGCACCACCACCTCGTCCGGCCTGAGCTGCACCGCCTGCGGAAACGAAGTCAGCGCCCCGGACTGCACGTCGTCGGCCACGCACTCCACGTACTGCAGCGCGCCATGCTCGATCCACACCTTTCCCGCCTTTCGGGCCATCCGCCGGTACGCCGCGAGGTTGCCGCGGGGCACCGGCAGCACGAATCCATCCACGTAAGCCATCGTCGTCTCCCGGATCCCGGGCCGGAAAGGCCCGCCTGCTCCTGCGACGGCTGATGGCGGCCGGGATCGACATCATGCAAGCGGCAGTGGCCTGCAATCCCGGCAGGCCAGGCGAAGGATGAGGGATACTCGCCGTGCCAGGGCGCTGGCCCTGCAGCAGTCGTGCCAATACCAGGGAGAGGGCAATGCCGATGAAGGAATGGAAGGCGACCGTCCAGGGCCACGCGGTGCGCGTGGTCAACAGCTGGACCGGCGGTACCCGGCTTTACATCGACGGGGAGTGCCGCGACCGCAACCATGGTCTGTTCGCGCCCAGCTGGCGGCCGTGGCTGTCCGCGCGCCTGCGCCAGGGCGACATCGCCAGCCCGCTGGTGGAGGTGGAGATCTGCGCGCTGCTGCAGGTGAAGGCGCGGATCCGGGTCGATGGCCAGTTCGTCGCCGGCGACGTGCGCTAGCGCCGCACGCGCAGCGTGCGCGTCGCGGCGATGGCCGCCACTCGCGCGCGCCGCACGGCCTCGCCCATCTGCGGGCCCTGCAGGTTCTGATGGCCGGGCAGGTCGCGGGCGTTGACCGCCGCGGCGGCCGCGTGCAGGCGGCACAGCTCCGGTCCCTGCGGATAGTCCGCGTCCGCGCTGCCAAGCCTGCCGCGCTTGTCGGCCTCGCAGCACAGCGCGATGCGCTGCACCTGGCCGGGGTTGCGGAACGCGTCGCAGCGCTCCAGCAGCTCCAGCACCGTGGCGTCGCGCAGTTCGGCCAGGCGATGCACGTTGAGGTGTTCGCGGCACACCGCCTCGGCCAGGCGCCGGTGCGCGGTGGGGATGCGCAGCCGCTCGCACAGCCGCGCCAGCGGCCTCAGCCCGGCGCCCTCGTGGCCGATGTGCCGCGGCAGCACGTGTGCAGGCGTCAGCGCCTTGCCCAGGTCGTGGGTCAGTGCGGCGAAGCCGGCCAGGTCATCGCCCGGGGCCAGCTGCGCGGCCATGTCGCTGACCAGCTCCTGGTGCACGCCGGTATCGACCTCCGGGTGGTACTCGGCGCGCTGGGGCACGCCGTACAGCGCATCGACCTCCGGCAGCACCACGGCCAGCGCGCCGCAGCCGCGCAGGGCGGACAGGAAGGCGGACGGGCGTGGCGCGGCCAGCGCCTTGCGCAGCTCCTGCCAGACCCGTTCCGGCACCAGCGTCTCCAGCTCGCCGGCGGCCACCATCGCGCGCATCAGTGCCATCGTCTCCGGCGCGACCTGGAAGCCCAGCGGTGCCAGCCGTGCCATGAACCGGGCCGCGCGCAGTACCCGCAGCGGGTCCTCGGCGAAGGCCGGGCCGACGTGGCGCAGCACGCGCGCGCGGATGTCGGCGGCGCCGCCGTACGGGTCCACCAGCGCACCGTCGGCCGCACGCGCGATCGCATTGATGGTGAAGTCCCGGCGCTGCAGGTCCTCTTCCAGCGTCACCGACGGGTCGGCGTCGACCACGAAGCCGCGGTGGCCGCGGCCGCTCTTGCGCTCGGTGCGCGCCAGCGCGTGTTCCTCGCCGGTGTGCGGGTGCAGGAACACCGGGAAGTCGCGTCCCACCGGGCGGAACCCCGCATCGAGCATCTGCTCGGGAGTGGCGCCGACCACCACCCAGTCACGGTCCCCGGGCGCCAGGCCCAGCAGTTCATCGCGGATCGCGCCGCCGACCAGATAGGTTTCCATGGCGGCATCCTAACGCGCGGGCCAGGCCGACCCCGCCACGCCGGGATGCGCGGCCTCAGGGCCCCGGGCAGGCGAAGGCCTTGCGGCGACCCTCGGTGCGGCCCCGCATGCGATCGCTCAGCGGCAGCGCGTCGCCGTTGAGCCGCCAGTCGTAGATCACGCTGAAGGCCAGCACGCGCGCGACGTAGTCGCGGGTTTCCTTGTAGCTGATCGTCTCGATCCACAGGTCCGGATCATGCGCCGGGCGCTGCGACATCCAGCGCGCGGTGGGAGCCGGGCCGGCGTTGTAGGCCGCGATCGCCTGGTAGGTCACCCCGTGCTTGTCCTCCATCTCGCGCAGGTAGGCGGTCCCCAGCGGGATGTTGACCTGCGGGTCGTAGAGGCTGTCGGCTCCGGCATAGGGCAGGCCGGTGCGCCGCGCCACCGCGGCCGCGGGGGTGGGCAGCAGTTGCATCAGCCCGCGGGCGTTGGCCGGCGAGCGGGCGTTGGGATTGAAGGTGCTCTCGGCGCGGATCTCGGCGGCGATCCAGGCCGGGTCCAGGCCGTTGCGGCGGGCCGCCGCGCGGATGTCGGCATCGTGGTGCAGCGGGAAGCGCAGGGTGTACAGGCGCTGTTCCTCGGGGCTGCGGCCCAGCGAGAACACCGCGCGGTCGAACCAGCCCTGGTCCTGGGCCAGGCCCACGGCTATGCGGCGCCGGGTGTCGTCCATGCGCGACAGCGCGTCGTTCCACTCGCGTACCGCCCAGCCCGGCTGGTCGATCCGGTACAGCGCCAGCGCGCGCACCAGCGCCGGATCCCGCGCCACCTCCGCGCGCAGCCCGGCCGGCTCGGCCGGCTGCCACGGACACAGCGCGTACGGCTGGCCGAGGCGGTCGGCCGCCAGGAAGCCATGGAAGCTCGGCTTGCGCGCGGCCTGGGCCATCAGCGCGCGCGCCTGCGCCGCCTGACCGGTCTTCTCCAGCATGCGCGCCTCGAACCACTGCCAGCGCTCGTCGCCGCGCTGGGTCGCCGGCATCCGGCGCAATGCCTCCAGCGCCGCCTGCCAGTCGCCACGCGCCATCGCCTCGCGGACCCGCCATTCGTGCAGGCGCTCGTCGTAGGCCGAGGCCGGTACCGCGGCCAGGCGACGGGCCGAGTCGGGCAGGTAGGAGGCCACCGTCCACAGCGCCACCTGGTACAACACCTGGCCGCGCTCGGCTTCGCCCATGCCCAGCACCGGCGCCAGCCGCGCCAGCTCGCGTTCGGCCGCGTCCGGCTCGTTGCGCGCCAGTGCGGCCAGGCCGGCGGCTGCGACCTTGCGGCTGCGGGCGTCGCGCGGCCACTGCACGGCGCGCGGATGCGGGGCCTGCACGTAGCCGGCGTAGTCCTCGGCCAGGGTGCGGTCGGCATCGGGCAGGCCCCGGGCCACGGCACGCATCACCCCGGGCTGGCCTGCCGCCACGGCCAGGTCGAAGCGCTCCCAGCGCAGCGCGGTGTCCAGGCCGCCACGCTGGGCCAGGGCCTGGAAGACCGGGTCGCAGGCATCGGGCAGCGACTGCCCGCTGCGCCAGATCGCCTGGGCCTGGGCGTTCCAGTCGGCGCCGTGGCGGCCCAGTGCGTGCAGCGCCGTGAGCCGCGCACAGCGCAGGCCGGTGTCCTCCACCGGGCGCCAGTCGGCCAGCAGGTCGCTCCACAGCTTGCGGCGCGACAGCGAGGCCAGCCACAGCGGGCGCAGGGCGGCAGCCACCGCCTGGCCGTCGTGGCGCTGCAGGAAGGCGCGCACCTGCGCGGCATCGGCATTGTCCAGGCCGCGTGCCAGCCGCGCGTACTCGATCCACGGCCAGCGCGGATCCTCGCGCAGGGCGGCGGTGGCGGGTACCGCTTCGCCGCGCTGGGCGGCGGACAATGCGGCCCGCACCGCGGCGTCGCCGGGCGCCGCCTGGGCCTGGGCACCGCCACAGATCCCGGCCAGGGCCAGCAGCACCGGCGCCAGGCAGGTGGCGAGGCGGGGGGACGCGGAAGGAGCAGAGGTCGGGAACGTCGGGGGGATGGTGGCCGGATGCGACATGCGGTCGAATATACGCAACGCGCCTGAATGGCCGTGACGGATTCCGGCGCCCCGGGGGCGTGTCCGCCGCGGCCTTGCGCACCGGTCATGGAGCACGCCGTGTCGGCATGGATGTACCTGGGTTTCCCGCTGCTGGGCCTGGCCGCAGGGGTGCTGGCGGGACTGCTGGGCATCGGCGGCGGCCTGGTGATCATCGCCGCCCTGGCCTGGATGCTGCCGTTGTTCGGGGTGCCGCAGGACGCCGCGATGCATGCCGCCCTGGCCAGCTCGCTGGCCAGCATCGTTCTCACCGGGCTGTCCTCGGCCCGCGCGCATGCGCGGCGCGGCAGCGTGCTGTGGCCGACCGTGGCCTGGATGGTGCCCGGCCTGCTGGTGGGCGGGTGGCTGGGCAGCGGCCTGGCGGTGCGGATGGACGACACCACCCTGCGCTGGGTGGTGGCCGGGTACTGCCTGTTGGCGGCCTGGCAGATCGGGTTCGGCCGCACCCGCGCGCCGGCCGATGGCAGCGAGGTCGCGCCCCCGCGGGGCTGGCCGATGGTGGCCGCCGGCGGCGGCATCGGCGCGCTGTCGGCGGTGGTGGGCATCGGTGGCGGCAGCATGACCGTGCCGCTGCTGGTATGGCGCGGCGTGCGCCCGGTCCGCGCAGTGGGTACGTCCAGCGCCTGCGGGGTGGCGATCGCGCTGTCGGCGGCGGCCGGCTATGCCGTGCACGCCCCGTCCGGCGCCCTGCCCGAACATGCGGTCGGCTACGTCTACCTCCCGGCGGCTCTGGGGGTGGCGATGGCCTCGGTGCTGGCCGCGCCCTGGGGGACCCGGCTGGCCCACCGCATCAGCGGCGATGCCCTGCGGCGGGTGTTCGCCCTGTTCCTGCTGCTGGTCGGCGTGAGCGTGGCGCTGTCCGGCTGAGGACGCTTCACTCGCCGCAGCTGGCGGCGACGGTCGCGGCGATCCGCGCATAGTCCTCGCGGCGCCAGGCGACATTGTCCGGATGGGCCAGGCGCCAGCGCGTCTGCGCCTGGCGCGCATGGTCGCGCCAGGCGGCGCAGGCGTCCGGCCCGGCGACCGCCTCGCATTGGTCGCGCACGACCTCGCAGGCCTGGCCCGCGCCGGTGGCCGGATTGCCGTCCAGTCCCACCGTGCGCAGCGCCTCGCAACGTGGCGGCGGGGTAGCGGATTCGGAGAGGTAGCGGTCGCCCTCCCTGCGCAGGCAGCGGTACAGCGGCGGTGGCGGCGGCCGCGCTGCCTCCTGCGCATCGGCGGCCGCCTGCGCCCGCTCCCGTGCGAGCACGGCACTGTCCAGCAGGCGGAAGCCTTCCTCCCCGTTGCTGCCGGTCGCCGGATCCGCATGCGGCGCGGCGCCGTCGGCCGGCAAGGTGGTGGAAGCTGAAGGCGTCGGCCGGGCGGGCGTGCTGGAGACGCCCCCGACCGTCTGTTCGCGCTGCTGGCTGCCGGGCGGGCAGGGCTGGCTCTGGACGGTCAGCTGGCCGGCCGCGTCGGTGCAGCGGTAGAGCGTGACCTGGCCGGCCCCGGTCGCGCCGCCCACGCCGCTGGCGCCGCCCAGCACCAGCAGCCACGGAAGCAGGCGGCGTACGGTCCGTGCCATGGCTCAGCTGCCCGGGCAGTCGTTGGCCAGCCGCGCGTCCAGTGCTTCCTGCTCGGCGTCCAGCGCCTCGCGTTCGCCTGGCGTGGCCGCGTGGTAGATGCGCAGGATCTCGTAACGGCGGTCGGACAGGTGGCGGCACGCCTCCTCCGGCGGCAGGAGCTCGCAGCTGTCCTCCACCCAGGTGCCGGTGGCCGCCACCGCCGCGGCGGAAGCCGGTGGCGCGCCCGGCCGCGCCGGCGACGCGTACGGGGCGGTCGGCGCCGCCAGGCTGCGACCGGCCACCCACAGCGGCACCCAGCGCAGCGTGCGTCGGTCCTCGCCGCTCAGGTACTGGTCGCCTTCCGGGGTGGTGCAGGCGTACATCGGTTGCGGTGGGCGCACGCTCACCCCCCGCACCCGGCGCGCGGGCGCGGTGGCTGGCGTCGCGGGCGGGACGGACGCACCGGCGGGGACGGAGGCCGGGGCCGCGGCGCTGGCCGGCGCCGGGTCCCTGGGCCGCTGCATCACCCGCTGCCGTGCCTGCTCGCCATCGGCGCAGGGCAGGTTGCCCACGGTGACCGTGCCGTCGCTGCCGGTGCAGCGGTAGATGGTCAGCGCCCCCGGCTCGGCCGCCCAGCCGGGGATCACGGCCAGCAGCAAGGCGGCCGGCAGCAGGCGGGCCAGGCGGGCGCGACGCCACGCGCGGTTGGCGCAGGCGTGCGGGTGGTCCGGGTGCATGGCGTGGTGGCCGTCGCTGTGCCCCAGCGCGTGCCGGGGCGCCAATGCGATGCGGCTCGCCATCGCCGTGTCAGCCACGCAGCACCGCGCCGTCCAGCGCAGCGCGGATTGGCGTGGGACGCTCCAGGCCACCGGTCTCGCCCGCCACCAGGCCGTCGATGCCGGCCAGCAGCACAGGGTCGAGCTCGGCGCGCGCGCGCGCCGGTGGCTGCCCGGCGGGATTGGCGCTGGTGGAGACCAGGGGGCCGCCGAAGGCCCCGCACAGCGCCGCCACCACCGGGTGGGCACTGACGCGCACCGCCAGGCTGCGGTGCTCGCCGGTGACCCAGCGCGGGGCCTGTGGCGTGCTGGGAATGGCCCAGGTGTGCGGGCCTGGCCAGCTGGCGGCCACCTCGGTCATGCGTCCGGCCGGCAGCAGGGCCAGGTCCAGCCAGGGCCGCACCGCCTCCAGGCCCGCGGCGACCACGATCAGGCCCTTCTCCACCGGCCGCTGCTTGATGCGCAGGAGCCTCAGCACCGCCGCCTCGTTGCGCGGATCACAGCCCAGTCCCCAGACCGCTTCGGTGGGGTAGGCGATCACGCCGCCGGCGCGGAGCAGGTCGGCGGCCGCGGCGATGTCCAGGTCGGTCTGCATGGTCGGGATGGTAGTACGCAGCGGTGGGCACGGAATGAAAAGCGCGGCCGGAAACGACCAGGCCCGCGCGCGGCGGGCCTGGTCGTGGAAGTCCCGTGGCGCGCTGCCTCAGAACGGGGGCGCGTCGTCCGCGGCGACGCCGGCGGCCTTGCGTGCCGGTGCCTTCTTCGCGACCGCCTTCTTCGCCGGTGCCTTCCCGGCCACCTTCTTCGCGGTGGCCTTCTTGGCCGGGGCCTTCGCGGGCGCCTTCCTGGCCGGCGCCTTCTTCACCGCCGCTTCCTTCGCCGGTGCCTTCTTGGCCGCCTTCTTCGCGCCGAAGCCACGGCGCGCCGGCTTTCCGGTCTCGGCCAGCAGCTGCTGCACCTCGGCCAGGGTCAGCGAGGCCGGCTCGCGGTCCTTGGGAATCTTGCCGTTGAGCTTGCCGTCGCTGATGTACGGGCCGAAGCGGCCGTTCAGCACCTGGATGTCGCTCTCCGGGAACTCCTTGATGATCCGGTTGCGCGCGATCTCTTCCTTCTCCTCGATCAGGAACACCGCGCGCGCCAGGTCGATCTTGTACGGGTCGTCCTCCTTCTTCAGCGAGGCATAGGTGCTGCCACGCTTGGCGAACGGACCGAACCGGCCGACGCCGACGCTGACCGGCTGGCCGTTGCTCTCGCCAAGGGTGCGCGGCATGTCGAACAGCTTCAGCGCATCCTCCAGCGAGATCGAATAGATGCTCTGGCCCGGCTGCAGCGAAGCGAACTTCGGTTTCTCCTCGTCCTCGACCGTGCCGATCTGCACCATCGGCCCGAACCGGCCGATGCGCGCGCTGACCTCCTTGCCCGACGCCGGATCCACGCCCAGCACCCGGGAGCTGCCGGCGTCGGTGCGGTCCAGCGATTCCTTCTTGTCCTCCACCAGCTCCTTGAACGGGGCCCAGAACCGCTCCATCAGCGGCACCCATTCCTCCTCGCCGCGCGAGACCGCGTCCAGCTCGTCCTCGAGCCTGGCGGTGAAGTCGTAGTCCACGTAGCGGGTGAAGTGCCCGGAGAGGAACTTGCTCACGGCCCGGCCCACGTCGGTGGGCCTGAAGGCGCGGCCTTCCATTTCGGTGTACTTGCGGAACAGCAGGGTCTGGATGATCGAGGCGTAGGTCGAGGGACGGCCGATGCCGTACTCCTCCAGCGCCTTGACCAGCGCCGCCTCGGTGAAGCGCGGCGGCGGCTGGGTGAAGTGCTGGTCGGCGTGGATGCGGTCCAGGGGTATGCGCTCGCCGGTCTTCATCGCCGGCAGCTTGCGGCCCTCGTCCTCGTCCTCGGCGTTCCTGCTGTCCTTGCCTTCCTCGTAGACCGCCAGGAAACCGGCGAACACCACGGTGGTGCCGCTGGCGCGGAACACGTGCTCGCTGCCGGCGGCCAGGTCGACCGACACGGTGTTGAGGGTGGCCGGCACCATCTGGCTGGCCACCGCGCGCTTCCACACCAGCTCGTAGAGCTTGCGCTCGTCGTCGGTGAGGAAGCGGGCGACCGAGGCCGGGGTGCGCAGGGCCGAGGTCGGGCGCACCGCCTCGTGCGCTTCCTGCGCGTTCTTGGACTTGGTCTGGTAGGTGTTGGGCTTGTCCGGCACCGAGGCGGTGCCGTAGTCGCGCGCGATCACGTCGCGGAT
>JBQGEI010000204.1:0-3232 GCA_052039535.1 Pseudoxanthomonas sp. | reverse complement strand
GATTTCCCGGTGCGGTCACCGGCGGGCGTGCGACTGGACCCATCGCCAGGTTTCGCACCTGTTCCAGCACGTGGATCCAAGTCAACCACCCGGCTTGGGGGCTTCGGGGGATGTGATTGATGGTCCGGTACCTGTTTCTTGTCGCCGCATCCCCGGTGTGGCTGTGGCCAGGCAGCGGCCGCCTTGGGCGGGATGCACAGTTTGGACCGCAATGCTGGCGGCCGCGCCAGATCTGCTCCACAACGCTGCGCGTGACCTGCTGTCATCCCTGCGGCCGACGTCGGCAGCGTCGGGCTGGCTGCCGGGGTTCTATTCCTTCGGAGAGTTTGGTCCAGGTGGACCTGGAGCTGCCGGAGCCGGCGCTCGAGGGCTCGAGGCCCCCGGCACGAGCCGTTTCCAGCCGGCCGCGCCAGACACTCGGGGCCAGTCACGGCCTGGGCGCGAGCGAACTCGAGGACGGACCGTATCGGTACAAACGAAGCACATGTTGGCTGCCCGGTGACACCAGGGTGCAGCGGTACGAGCGCGGATCGGCCGCGCACCGGCGCTGCTGAAAGTCGTCCACCAGCACCAGCCCGCCTATCCGCGCTAGCCCCCGGCTGGCGCTGCCCTCCCCTGTGCCGGTACCTTGCCTTGCAGCGATGCCGCACGTTCGCTGTGGCGCGTTCCAAAGTCATCGGATCCGGGGAGGGAACCAATGTATCGTCGTCGCATCCTGGCGCTGGCTGTCTGCGCCTGTCTGGCCATGCCCGCTGGTGCCACCAAGCGGCTCGAGTTCAACGAGCAGGGCTACTTCGAAGCGCCGGGACTCAACGTCACCGTTTTCGCCGATATCTATCCGGATGGCCACCAGACCGGGGTCACCGTGATCCAGCACGGCGAGCGTGTAGCCGCCAATGGCGACCTCCGTCTCGAGCCCTCGCCCGGCCAGTGGTCGCCGGTCCCGGCCGGCGACGGGAAAGCCACCCACGACCCGGCCACCGGCACGGTGACCCAGGCGTTGCGGTATCCGGACGAGAGCAAGAACCGGAAGGGCTTCAACCCCATCGAATATCCCGATCTGGACTTCCGCTACGAGGTGGCGGTCACCCCGCTGGACGGCCATGCGTTCCAGATCTCGGTGCACCTGGACAAACCGCTGCCAGCGCAATGGGAAGGCAAGGTCGGCTTCAATTTCGAACTGTTCCCCACCGATCTGTTCGGCAAGTCGTTCCTGATGGATGGCCAGGCAGGCAGCTTCCCGCGGCAGGCCAACGGGCCGGTGACGACGATCGAGGGCCATACCCTGACCGCGCCGATGGCCAGCGGGCGCACCCTTGTCGTGGCGCCGGAGAGCGGGCTGCAACGCATGAAGATCGAGAGCCGCAGCGGCCAGATGGTGCTGCTGGATGGACGCGGCAACATGAACAACGGCTGGTACATCGTGCGCGAGCTGACCCGGCCCGGCGCCACGCGCGATGCGATCACCTGGGTGGTCACGCCCAACGTGGATCCGCGGTGGCGTTACGAACCGGTAGTCCAGGTTTCCCAGGTCGGCTACCGCCCCGGACAGGCCAAGACAGTGGTCATCGAGCAGGACAAGCGCGACACCCGCGCCGATCCGCTCATCCTCTACCGCATCACCGAGGAGGGCCCCAAGGAAGCAGCCCGCCATACGCCCAGGGCCTGGGGCCGGTTCCTCCGTTACCACTACCTGACCGCCGACTTCAGCGAGGTGCGCGAGCCGGGCATGTACGAGGTGTCCTACCGGGGCAAGCGCACCCACGCCTTCCGCATCGGCGAGGACGTGTACGACCGCGGCGTATGGCAGCCCACCCTGGAGTACTTCCTGCCGGCCCAGATGTGCCACATGCTGGTGAAGGAGAACTACCGCACCTGGCACGGCCTGGACCACATGGACGACGCGCGCATGGCGCCGGCCGGCGTGCACTTCGACGGGTACGACCAGGGCCCGGACACCCTCACCCGCTACAAGCCCGGCGAGCGGATCCCGGGCATGGCGGCGGGCGGCTGGCACGACGCGGGCGACTACGACCTGCGCATCGAAAGCCAGATGGGCACGATCAAACTGCTGGCCCAGATGGTCGAGGAGTTCGGCCTGGATTACGACGCGACCACCGTCGACCAGCAGCGCAAGGAGACCCACCTGCTGCGCCCCGATGGTGTCAACGACGCGATCCAGCAGATCGAGCATGGCCTGCTGAACGTGCTCGCCGGCTACCGCGCGCTGGGTCGCACCTATCGGGGTGTGATCGAGCCGACCCTGGAGCAGTACGTACTGCTGGGCGACGTCACCAGCCAGACCGACAACCTGGCCTACGACGCCGCCCTGCCCGCCGGCGCTCGCACCGGCACGACCTCCTCGCTGCAGGACGACCGCTGGGTGTTCACCGAAGACAATCCGGATCGTGAGCTGGGCACGGCCTCTGGCCTTGCGGTGGCGGCGCGGGTGCTCGAGCCCTCCAACCCCGCCATGGCCAGGGAGGCGCTGGACGCCGCGATCGACCTGACCGGCAAGGCACTGGAACGGGCCACCAGCATCGGCGCCAAGGTCGCGGCACTTTCCGAGCTTGCGGTCAGCACCGGCGACCCGGCCTATGTGGCGCGGCTGGTCGCGTTGAAGCCGCAGATCGTGCAGGCCATCGACAAGACGGGGCCCTCGCTGGCCGTCGCCCTGCCCCTTATCGGGGACGCGGCATTCCTGCACGAGGTGGACGCGGCGGTAGCCGCCCACCAGGCCAAACTGGCGGACGACGCGACCAGGACGCCCTATCGCGTGCCCTACGTGCCCCATATCTGGGGCGCAGGCTGGGACATCCAACGCTTTGGCGTGGACCAGTACTTCTTCCGCAAGGGCTGGCCGCAACACACCAGTGACGCGCTGCAGATGGACGCGCTCAACTTCGTGCTGGGCGTGCATCCGGGCAACGTGACCGAGTCCTTCGCCTCCGGCGTGGGCGCGCGCTCGGCCACCGTCGCTTATGGCACCAATCGCGCCGACTGGGGTTACATCCCCGGCGGCGTGATCTCCGGCACGGCGCTGATCCGCCCGGATCTGCCGGAGCTGAAGGTCTGGCCGTACTTCTGGCAGCAGCGTGAGTACGTGATCGGCGGCGGCGCGGAGAATTTCATGTTCCTCGCGCTGGCCGCTGCGCGGAGCGAACGCCTCTCGCGCTGAGGCGGGCCGGGGCGCGAGCGCGTCCGGTCCCTCGGCAGCCAGGGGGGTGGCGCG